>JAISAV010000167.1 GCA_031266545.1 Odoribacteraceae bacterium
CCCTGCACGATGGGGATTTGCCCGAGCAGGGGGAGGCCCCTTGATACGGCCAGTTGCTTGGCCCCTTCCTTGCCAAAGAGGTAATACTTGTTGTCCGGCAGTTCCCGGGGCGTGAACCACGCCATGTTCTCCACGATGCCCAGCACGGGCACCCCGATGGCCGGGGACTCGAACATGTTGATCCCTTTCACGGCGTCGGACACCGCCACCTGCTGCGGCGTGCTGACGACGATGGCCCCGCTCAAGGCCGCCGTCTGCACGAGCGTCAGGTGGATATCGCTCGTGCCGGGGGGGAGGTCGATCAGCAGGTAGTCCAGCTCTCCCCAGTCTCCTCCCTCGATCATCTGCTTCAAGGCGTTGGAGGCCATCGGGCCGCGCCAGACGGTGGCGGATCCCGGGTCCACGAAAAAGCCGATGGAGAGGATCTTTACCCCGTGGCGCTCCACCGGTTCGATACACTCCTTGCCGTCGACCTCTACCATGACGGGGCGCGCCCCTTCCAGCCCGAACATCTTGGGGATGGACGGCCCGAAGATGTCCGCGTCGATCAATCCCACGCGGTATCCCAGCCCGTGCAGGGCAACCGCCAGGTTGGAGGCGATGGTGGACTTGCCGACCCCTCCCTTGCCGGAGGAGATGGCGATGACGTGCCTCACCCCTTCCAGCGAGAGGGGGCGCTCGAGGTCGGCGGCGGAGAGGAGGTCAACGGCCACCTCGTACCCGCGTCCCGACAGGAGCGTCTCGCAACGCTGCTTCACGGCCGGGGCGAAAGGGTCGTTCGAGCGCGGGAATAGCAGGCGAAAGGAGACGGAGCGCCCCTCCACCCGTAACTGCCGCACCATGTCCAGCGTGATGATGTTTTTTGACGTGCCGGGGTAGTTGATCCCCGCCAGCAGTGCTCGAATTTCTTCTATTTCTGACATGCGTTTGATTTTTTTACTGGTTACCCGCGCGTGCTGTATGCCTTCAACTGGCCGCGCAGCTTGACGTATCCCGGGCAGACGCCCAGCATCAAGGCCCAGAAGCGGGCGGAGTGATTCTTTTCTATCGTGTGGCACAACTCGTGCAGGATGACGTAGTCGATGATCTCGTCCGGCAGTTTCATCAACCGCACGTTCAGGCTGATGTTGTTCTCGCCGGAGCAACTCCCCCAGTTGGACGAGTTGTCGCGAAACGCGAGGCGGTTGTACGCGAAACCGTGACGGCGCGCCAGTTCCCGCGTCCTGCCCGGCAGGTAGGCGCGGCTCTCGTGCCTGTATATCTCGACCAGGACGCGATCGACGAGGGGAGCCACCCGCTCGCGGGCGATTTTCCCCGGGATGTATAGCCGCGCCTCGTTGCCTTCCCACTGGTAGTAGGGTTTGTCGGAGGCGGTGGCGAGCACCTTGAGCGTGTGAAACTTGCTCTTGATCTCGGCGTTGACGCCCGGCACTATCCCGGTCATCGCCTCGCGCGCTTTTAACTTTGTCAGGTGCCCGGCCAGCCATTCCCGCTTGGAGAGGAGGAATTTTTCCGCCTCGCGGTCGCTGACCCCGCGGGGGATGTTGATCCACGCCCCGCGCCCGGCGGCCACCCGGAGGGAGAGCCTCTTGACGCGATCGTCCCTGCGGATCTTCACGCTCCCGATGCCGGGAATGGTAAATGCTTCTTTCACGCGCGCTGGTCACTTTTTCGTGAACGAAAACGAGAGAAAATCGCGTGATCTTCTCTCGTCTCCCCGTCGTCCCGTTTACTCGATTATTGTTGTATGATCTCGCTCAAGCGGGTAAAGCGGTCGTGGGTGTTCTTTAGAAATTCCGCCACAAGGTCGTTAAAGTATTGTTTCTTCTCCTTGGAGGAGGTGATTTTCTTGTGCGCGTTGATCCTTTTTCTTACCTCTTGCCTGTATTGGACGGTCGACTCGACGAGTTCGCTCACTTCGGCCTCTTTGTCCTTCGTCAGGTTGTAACGGGCGATACAGTCCTCGATCACCGCGAAGGTCAGGTGATCAAAATCCTTCTTTAATTGTTTAATCGTTGCCATAGTTCTCTTTTAAATTAGGGCACGAAGGTAGTAAACAAAACGCGACCCGGCAAATTATCGCCCGGTTATTTTCAACTAAAGGGCTGAAAACCCGTCATAGTGATTAGTGGATAGTAATAAGGGCTAAAGACCACGAGTGGTTGGAAGATTATTCCCCCGAAAACGTCACGCGCTTTTTGCAAATCGTAAACGCTATACGCTTCTTGTAGATCTTCCGACCACTCGTGCGTTAGCGCTCGTCATCGCGATCCGGAGGACGAGTCTCTTACCCGCATCCATCCCGCACCGAGCCTCACAACGACATTGTGAGGAGGCTCACAACATCATTATGAGGAGGCTCACAACGTCATTGTGAGGAGGCTCACAATATCATTGTGAGGAGGCTCATAACGTTATTGTGAGGAGGCTCACAACATCATTGTGAGGAAGCTCACAATGTTATTGTGACGGGGCGTTCCCCAATGCCGTCAACTTAAGGGAATGATAGCGAAATCAAGGGCTGACACCGTAAGGTGTCAAATGTTGATAGCCCCGTGCAAGCGTAGCGCGGCTCGGGGTAAGGCACCTCTCTCTCGCCTCAACCCCGTAGCGGGTTGAACGAGTTTATCAACGGGTTGGCACGTGAAATATTCAACCCACTACGGGGTTGAGAGGAGAGGATG
>JAISAV010000183.1 GCA_031266545.1 Odoribacteraceae bacterium
TGATGCCGATCGAGTACACGGGCATCAAGGACGAACATAACACGGTGAGGGAACGGCTGGGCGTCTTCGACGTGTCGCACATGGGCGAGTTCTGGGTGAAAGGCCCGCGGGCGTTCGACCTGGTGCAACGCCTGACGACGAACGACGTGGCCGCGCTGGTGGACGGGAAGGTGCAGTACACGTGCTTCCCGAACGCGACGGGGGGGATCGTGGACGACCTGCTGGTGTACCGCTTCTCGGCGGAAAAATACCTGCTGGTGGTGAACGCCTCCAACATCGAGAAGGACTGGGACTGGTGCGCGCGGCACGCCCGGGAGCTGGGCATGGACGTGGAGAGGGACCTGGAGAACGCCTCCGGCCGGATCTGCCAGCTGGCCGTGCAAGGCCCCCTGGCCCTGCAGGCGATGCAAACGCTGACGACGGAACGCGTGACGGACATGGAATATTACACGTTCAAGGAGATCCCGTTTGCCGGTATCGAGCGCGTGATCTTCTCGACGACGGGCTACACGGGTTCGGGCGGCTGCGAGATCTACGCCTACAACGCCGACGCGGAACGGCTGTGGAAGGCCGTGCTGGAGGCCGGCGCCAGCGCCGGGATACAACCGGTGGGGCTGGGCGCGCGCGACACCTTGCGCCTGGAGGCGGGCTTCTGCCTGTACGGGCACGAGCTTGACGACGAGCACTCGCCGATCGAGGCCGGGCTGGGCTGGATCACCAAGTTCGTGCCGGGCAACGATTTTATCAACAGGGCCTACCACGAGCGCCTGAAGGAGGAGAAACCCTCCCGCTACATGAAGCCGTTCGAGGTCGTCGACAAGGGGATCGCCCGGCAGGGTTATCCCGTGGAGGACGCCGAAGGGAACGAGATCGGCGTGGTCTGCTCGGGCACCGTGTCGCCGCTCACGGGCAAGTCGATCGGCACGGCCTACGTGAAGCGCGGCTTCGAGAAGCTGGACACCGGGATCTTCATCCGCGTGCGGAACAAGGCCCTGCGGGCGAAAATCGTGAAAACCCCGTTTTTTTAAACGGGAGACATGGGATATTCAATTGATTTGCTTAGAACTTTTTAATTTTAAAACGATGAGAAAACACATTTTTAATGCCGGCCCTTGCAAGTTGCCGGATGAAACGCTGGAGAACGTCTCGAAGGCAGTCCTCGAGCTGGGAAACACGGGTCAATCGATCTTGGAGGTATCGCACCGCTCCCCCGATTTTCAGGCCGTCCACGACGAGGCGGTGAACCTGTTCAAGGAGGTGCTGGGGATCCCGGGGGGCTACTCCGTGCTCTTCCTCGGCGGCGGGGCGAGCCTGCAATTCTGCATGATCCCGTTCAACTTCTTGAAGACGAAGGCCGCGTACGTGAACACCGGCACCTGGTCGACGGCCGCCATCAAGGAGGCGAAGATGTGGGGCGAGGTGAACGTGATCGCCTCCTCGGAGGCCGACGGGTTTACCTATTACCCGGAGTTCACGATCCCGTCGGACGTGGATTACGCGCACGTCACCTCGAACAACACGATTCGCGGCACCGAGATCTTCAAGGACCTCGCCTCGCCCGTGCCCCTGATCTGCGACATGTCCTCGGACATTTGCAGTCGCCCGGTGGACGTCTCGAAGTACGCGATGATCTACGGCGGCGCGCAGAAAAACCTGGGGCCTGCCGGGGTGACCTTCGTGATCATCAAGAACGACCTGCTGGATCGCGTGGTGGCCGACCGGATGATCCCCACGATGCTGCGCTACAAGACGCACGTGGACAAGGAGTCCATGTACAACACGCCTCCCTGCGTGAACATCTTCGCCGTGAAGGAGACGCTGCGCTGGATCAAGTCGCTCGGCGGCCTGAAGGAGATGGAGCGACGGGCCATCGAACGCGCCGACATGATCTACAACGAGCTGGAACGGAGCAAGCTCTTCCGCCCGGTGGTGAAGGAGGGATCGCGCTCGCGGATGAACATCCCCTTCCTGCTGCGCGAGGGCCACGAGGCGCTGGAGAAGGAGTTCCTCGATTTCGCGAAGGCCAGGAACATCGTGGGCATCAAGGGACATCGCTCCGTGGGCGGTTTCCGCGCTTCCACGTATAACGCCTGCACGATCGAGGACGTGAAGGTGCTGGTGACGGCCATGCAAGAGTTTGCCGCCAAACATTAAAACGGGAATGACATGACAAAGGTATTAATAGCAACGGATAAACCTTTCGCCCCGGTCGCCGTCCAGGGCATCCGGGAGATCGTGGAGGCGCAGGGGTACCAGCTGGTACTGCTGGAGAAGTACACCTCCCAGGCGGAACTCGTCGCCGCCGTGGCTGACGCGGACGCGATGATCATCCGCTCGGACAAGGCCACGTGCGAGGTGATCGAGGCCGCGAAAAAATTGAAGGTGATCGTGCGCGCCGGCGCCGGTTACGATAACATCGACCTCGCGGCGTGCACCGCCCGCGACGTGGTGGCCATGAACACGCCGGGACAAAACGCCAACGCCGTGGCGGAGCTGGCGTTGGGCCTGATGGTGTACATGGCCCGCGGCTTCTACAACGGGAAGTCGGGCAGCGAGCTGAAGGGCAAGAAAATCGGCGTGCACGCCTACGGGAACGTGGGGCAGAACGTCGGGCGCATCGCCCGCGGCTTCGGCATGGAGGTCTACGCCTTCGATCCCTACATGACCGACGAGCAGATCCGCCTCGCCGGCGCCACCCCGCTGCACTCGGCGGCGGAGCTTTACTCCACCTGCCAGTACGTCTCCCTGCACATCCCGGCCACCGCCGAGACGAAGAAGTCGATCAACCGCGACCTGCTGGGCCAGATGCCGCCGAACGCCGTGCTCGTGAACACGGCCCGCAAGGAGGTGATCGACGAGGAAGGGCTGGCGCGTCTCATGGAAGAACGCCAGGATTTCGGCTATATCACCGACATCGCCCCGGACAGCGAGGCATTCGCGAGGTTCGAGGGCCGCTTCTACGCCACCCCCAAGAAGATGGGCGCGCAGACCGAGGAGGCGAACGTGAACGCCGGGCTGGCCGCCGCCCGCCAGATCGTGAATTTCCTCGAGAAGGGAGACAAGAGGTTTAAAGTAAACTGAAAGAAGATGGCTATAGTAAAACCATTTAAAGGGTTGCGCCCGCCGACGCGGGAGATTTGCGAGGAGCTGGCCTGCTTGCCCTACGACGTGATGAACCCGGAAGAGGCCGCGCGCATGGCCGCGGGCAAGCCCCGCTCGCTACTCCACGTCACCCGCGCGGAGATCGATTGCCCCGCCGGTACCGACGTCCATTCCGAGGAGGTCTACAACAAGAGCGTGGCGAATTTCAAGATGTTCCAGCAGAAGGGATGGCTCGTGCAGGACGAGACGCCGCGCTTCTACGTCTACGCGCAGACGATGGAGGGACGGACGCAGTACGGCATCGTGGGCTGCGCGGCCTGCGCCGACTACGCGAACGGGATCATCAAGAAGCACGAGCTGACCCGCCCGGACAAGGAGGAGGATCGCATGGTGCTCACCCGCCACGTGAACGCGAACCTCGAGCCGGTGTTCTTCGCCTACAAGGCCGTCCCGGAGATCGACGCGATCGTGAGCGAGGTCGTCGCGCGGGAGGCCGATTACGATTTCACGGCCGAGGATGGCTTCGGCCATCACTTCTGGGCGATCAACTGCCCGGAAACGAACCGGCGATTGGAGGAATTGTTCGCGACGAGGGTACCCTACACCTACGTGGCCGACGGGCACCACCGGACGGCAGCCGCCGCCCGGATCGGCGCGGAGTATAGCCGCAAGAACCCGCGCCACGACGGGAACGAGGAGTACAACTATTTCATGGCCGTCCACTTCCCGGACACGCAACTGAAGATCATCGACTACAACCGGGTGGTCAAGGACCTGAACGGGCTGACCCCGGACGAGTTGATCGCCCGCCTCGGGCGGAGTTTTGCCGTGGAGAAGATGGGCGAGGCGATCTACCACCCCGCCCGCCTGCACGAGTTCGGCATGTACCTGGACGGGCAATGGTACCGCTTGACGGCCAAATCGGGCACGTACGATGATAACGACCCGATCGGCGTGCTGGACGTGACGATCTTGTCGAACCTCGTGCTGGCGGAGATCCTCGACATACAGGACCTGCGCCGCTCTACCCGCGTCGACTTCGTGGGAGGTATCCGGGGCCTGGGCGAGCTGAAGCGCCGCGTGGACAGCGGGGAGATGCAAGTGGCTTTCGCCCTGTATCCCGTCTCCATGAAGCAACTGATCAACATCGCCGATACCGGTAATATCATGCCGCCGAAAACCACGTGGTTCGAGCCGAAATTGCGCTCCGGGCTGGTGATCCACAAGCTGGATTGAGGTAACAAGGCGGCTTGAAATCTTTTGCCTGCCGCGAGGTTCGCGATCTCGAGCGCGCGAGTGGCACGCGAGTGCCCGGCGTTCACCGGGGGAGCGATGACCTCGCGGCAGGTTTTCTTTTATAGAACGGCCTCGTTTATAGAACAGCCTCGTCATGAACGGGAAACTCGATTTTTTTGAACTATCATGGGAAAAGAGAATTTACACGGGAAACAAGGCCGGATCGTGGCGGCCATCTTGGCCGGCGGCAGCGGCACGCGGGCTGGTGGCGAGGTGCCCAAGCAATTTTGGCAGGTCGCGGGACGGTCGGTACTCGAACATGCCGTGGCTGCATTCGAGCGGAACGCGCGTGTGGACGAGATCGTGATCGTGTCGCGCCCGGCGGACTTGCCCGCCGTGGAGGCTCTCGTGTCGCGCGTCGGCTGGCACAAGGTCACGCGCGTGGTGGCAGGAGGGCGGGAACGGTATGACTCGAGCTTGGCGGCCATCCGTCTCTACGACGACCCGACAATACGCCTCTTGCTGCACGACGCGGCGCGCCCGCTGGTTAGCCAGCAGATCATTGACGCGGTGATCGACGCGCTGGCCTCTCACGACGCGGTGGCCGTGGCGTTACCCGTCACCGACACCATCTTCCGCGTGCGGGAAGGGAGCGTCGAGGAGATCGTGGAACGCTCCTCGCTGGCGCGCGCGCAGACCCCGCAAGCCTTCACGCTGGCGACGATCCGGGCGGCCTACGACAAGGCGCTTGCCGACCCCCTTTTCCGTGCCACGGATGATTGCGGCGTGCTCATGCGTTACCTCCCGGGAAC
>JAISAV010000014.1 GCA_031266545.1 Odoribacteraceae bacterium
TAGCAACGTTCTTGGTCTCATGATATTTGATTTGTGTTCATGTTATCTTTGATTGTTCTTGTATACCCAGCGCACGGCGTCGGCGAAAATGATCTGCTGCGCGCTGGAACCCCGGTCGACGAGCGTGACCTTCGCCTCCCCCTCGGGACAGTAGAAACTGCCCACGGAAATCCAGCTCTGGCGGTTCTCGTTCGTCTGCACGGAAACCTCGTCCTCCCCGTCAGCGTGCGTGATCAGGTAATACTGGTGGGTTTCCTCGTCATTGCGTCCTCCTCCCCGGAACTCGATCATCGGGTTATAGATATAGATATCGTAGAAGCCCGGCAGCGAGATGTTCGCCTGCCACTCGGCCATGTTCCGCCCGCTACCCGCTCGCTTGTAATAGCCGCTCTTGATGTAATCGCCGTGGAAATTATTCCCTGTAGTGGCCGTCCAGCGCGAGGGTGGGGCCCAAAAATTCATGTTCTTGTAGCGGTCTTCCGGGATGATATTCAGGAGAGTCTGCAACGTGTGTTTCTGGTTGGACTCGATGAGACGGAAGCCCTTGTCCTCGTTATCCACGGTAATCTCCTTCGGGTCATACATGAAGAGCGTGCTGTCGCCTGTGAACAGTCCGGTCGTCGTGTCGGTGGTAAAGAGCCTCGCCCTCGGCAGCCTGATCCCCATCTCGGCGGGCAGGTTTTGAGCGATGTTCGTGCCGATCGTCAAGTTGTTAGGCCGGTCGTCTATTAACATGCGCACCTTTTTGTAACTGTGCGGCGGGATCAGGTACTGCGACGGCAATTGCTCCTGCGCGCCGTAAACCATCATCATCATCCCGCCGCCGAAGCCTCCGCCACCGCCGCCTCCGCGTCCAACCTCCGCGGAGAGAACGCCCTCCACGTCCGTGGGGTTATGCACGTGGAACGAGACGATATACCGCGTGTATTCATCAATCGTCGTCTCCTCGGCCCCCGCACCCCGGATGATGAAGCGCGGCGTGCGATTCACCGTGTACCACTCCGGGATTAGGTCCATCAGGTTAATATCAAACTCCCGCATAAATGCGTCATTCAACTCCATGAAATTCACGGCAGAAAATGGGTGTTGCAGGATAAAATCCTTCATAAAGCGGTCGAAATCCCTCGGGTCATGTCGTGTCAGGATATAATTCTTCAGGTAAGTCGCCTTCAACTTCAGCAACTCGTAAAAAACCTCCGGGAGCATGGTATCATCCATGACGGCCTGTTCGAAGCTTTTATCCTTCAAATATTCCGCAGCCCGTTGCACGTTATTCATCCCCCCGAATCCCCCGAACTGCCTCACGAATCCCCTGTTGGTTGGGGATTCCTGCTTTAGCAGTACGTTCAGCAGCACGTCCATGATCGGAAAATCGGACGAACGGATAAATGTCGTGTGATTAAAGAAGAGCGGCGAAATCTCGTACTTGTTCAAATTCGCGTTCCATCCCGGCGCGTTATTCAGCAAGTTAGGCACGAAGAGATTCCCCTCCCCCGAAAACGTGTTCTCGTCCAAGAACGTGTTCTGGACAAATTCACTCACCATCCGCATCTCGAGATCGATCTCCTCCATGCTGCGATTCCCGCGGCGATCCCATTCCAGCATTTGCCTCTTGCGGAGTTTAAAGTTGCTGTTGCGCAGCGTCGCCCCCATCTCCGGCAGGAACACCATCTCCGGCTGCACGTAATCGCTCGACCCGCGCCAGTTGCGCGCGTAGGTCGCGAACGATATCGGCGTCTCCACCAGCGTCAAGCGTCGGAAAGGATAATCGCGATTCTTGCGCACCTCGTAACCGTCGCGCGTCCACCGCAACGTGGAGGCCAGCGTGTCGGCCATGAGCGGGAGATCTCCCGAAAAATAATCGTGCCCCGCGAAATGATACAGCGCGATTTCCAGCGTGTCCAGCATGATCGCCTTCCGCTCGTAATCCCCCATCACGAGGCTGATCGAGGGCAACGGGCTTTCCGGCTCGAACGCGATCGTGTCTCCCCCGCCCCGCGCATGCCCCTGCGAGAGCACCACCGGCTGCCGGGGTTCGATCACCCGCAATGAAAAACGCGCGAACTCCTTCTTTATATTATACAAACTCTCCGGGTTCACGGGAGCCGCCCCCACCGGGTACCACACGGACTCCGGCGTCAGTAACGTGAAGCGATCCCCCACGAACGCGTAATGCTTCCCGAAGCGCAACACGCTATTCCCCGTCTTCGTGTTATAAAATTCTTTATCGGGCACGTCCAGGTAGCAAATGTTCTCGCTCACGCCCCCGGCATAATCCAGCTCCACCTCGATCTCTTCCCCCGGTTCCAGCGACGCTTCCATGACGATCACCTGCCCGTCCCGCCGGAACGGCAACGCCTCGCCCCCCTTGCCGGCCAGCCGCGTGACTTCCAGCGACGGGTTCAGGTAAAGCAACAAGGGCGCCGCCGTCCTGTCCTCTTGATTACACAGCCGGAGCCGCGCCGTCACGCTAATCTCCTCCCCCTGCTGCCGGAGCCACAAGTCGGCAGACTCCAGCGTTACCCCCACCGACGAGGCATACTGCTGGTAGTGCGCCAGCAAATCCGCCCGCTCGCTATCCGCCCGCTGGAAATCCCGGACATAATAACCGCATCCCAGCATCCCGGCACATACCAGCAGGCTCCCCGTCACGGTCAGTCCTACCTGACCCCGCGGGTGCTGCGGCAATCGCTTCATCAACACCACTGTAAACGCCAGCATCCCTGCACCGGTCAGCAAAAACGACGCCCGTTGCAGCAAGTAATGCGGCATATCAGGATGTCCCGTCACCCCCGAAAAGACGTTGGGCAACGTGACCGCGAAAAAATCAAACGCCCCGTGACCTTCCTCCCCGAGATAAATCAGCGTCACCCCCACGTATCCCAGCAGCAACACCAGCGTGATCGCTTGGTTACGCACCAGGTTCATGATCAGGAACGATACCCCCAGCACGAATACCAGCGACGGCACGGACAACGTGAACAAGTAGAAGAAATAAGCCCACGGGTTAAAAGCCGACTCGCTCGCGAAGACGTTGATAAAAACCGCCACCAGCAACGCCAGCACGTTCAACGACACGAACATGCGGATCACCCCCCACGTCTTCCCCACGATATATTCCGTGTTACTCACCGGCCTCACGTAAATCACCTCCGCCGTGTCCAACTTCTTGTCCCGCTTCATAAAGTCCCCGGCCAGGAAGATCGCGATGATCGACTGCGCGATATTAAAAATGTAAATATTCACGAAAGGGATCGAACAAGACAACGCCACCATATCCCACCGGAATTGGATGTTCATGTTCGATTGCGACGTGACGTGCATCGACGTGATCGTCAGCAACGCCAGCAACGCGAAAATCCGGAACAGCCAACTCCTCCTGAGCAGTTTCACCTCGTAACGGGCGACCCCTGTAACATTGTGTAGATTCATTTCTCCCCCGGGAATTATTGGTATAGCGCGGTCTCCCGGATCGCGTCGGCCTGCATGTTCAGCTTGTCTTTCAGCAGGAAATCCATGTAATACACGTAAGCGTGCTCTAGATTCGGATCGATCGCCTTGCAGGAATACCCCTCCACGTGCTCGGCCACCACCTGTATCTCAAGCCCCCCGTCCACCGGGATCGTCGAGATAATCGGGTACCGCTCCTTCACCTCCTCGTACTCGATATCCGTCACGAATATCTCCCACACCTTTCCCCGCGACAGCTCGATCATCTCGTCGGGCGATCCCTCGAACTTCAACTGCCCGCGGTTCAACAGCGCCAGTTTCTTGCACGTGCTCGAGATATCCCCCACGATATGTGTCGACAAGATAATCACCGCGTCCTTGTCGCTCACCTCCGAGAGGATGTTCCGGAAGCGGATCCGTTCCTCCGGGTCGAGACCCGTCGTCGGCTCGTCCACGATAATCACCTTCGGCGACCCGACCAGCGCCTGCGCGATGCCCAGGCGACGCTTCATCCCCCCCGACAACCGGTTAGCCCAGCGGTCGCGCACCTCGAACAGTCCCACCTTCCGCAGCATCTCGTCTACCGCCTCCCCGCGCGTCCTCTTGCCCCGGATACCGGCCAACGAGGCCCCGTAGTCGAGGAACTCCCACGTCTTTAATTTCTCGAAAAAGCGGAAATCCTGGGGCAAATAACCGAGTAACGAGCGAATTTCCTTCCGGTCGCGCCCGATATCATAATCATCGAACAGCACGGTTCCCGACGTGCACCCTTGTAGCAGCGTCATGATACGCATCAACGTCGTTTTTCCCGCCCCGTTTGGCCCGAGCAGCCCGAACATCCCGGGATCGATTTCCAGGTTAATATTGTCTAATGCCTTCTTCCCACCGGGATAGATTTTGTCGAGGTTCTTGATCTTGATATGCATAACTTATACGTTTTGGTTGCGGGGATAAATGTAAGCCCGAATCTTTAAAAAACATGTTAATGATACGTGAAAACTATCTGCTTGATCTGACATTTTTCTCGCTAAAAGGTTTAGTTGTTAAGAAAAGATTAACAAACTGCCCGATTATTTACTCGCCGTCCGAGAAAATCGACCGGACCACCCGGAGCGCCTTCGTGTCAAAACTCACGTCAAGGTGAAGGCCGATAAAGAGCAACGCCGCGTCGAGCAACGCCACGCGCGACACTCGGTCAAGCCGCAAACGCGATGCCGATTCCAGCGAATCCTCGCACAAACCGCGAATCAAACCCGAGCATGCCGCGTCGGCACAAAACCGCGACGGCGGTGGCGGCGCGTGAAAGCGACCGTCTCCGGCGTCAAAAAGATAACCCGGGCGATAGGATGAAACATCCACCCGAAAACCCAGCAAACTACACAACCGGTAGAGGAAAAACAAGTTAAAATTGGCCACCCCCCCCGTCGCCGCGCTCAAATACTCCACGGAGCGCGACAGATAATCGTGTAACGCCTCGTTCCGCCCCTCGTGACCCAGCACCGGGCACAACACCTCTCCCCACAACAAGGCCACGCCCCGCTTGATCATGTCCCCGTACACCTCCTCCACGTCACGCGACGGGAAGATCGACGTCACCCGGTGAAGCCCTCCCCGCGGGATATCCTCGAACTCCAACTCCACCGGCTGCATGCAACGCGTGAACGCCGCCGTCGGACGACCGTCCAGCACCCTCGGGACGACGAGCGACACGTGACCGCGTTCCCGCGAAAAAATACGCGTGACCACTCGCCCGCCCGGTAGCGGCACGTTCTTCAGCACGATCGCGTTCTCCGCCCTCATCGGCCCTTAATGTTGACTGTCGAGAAATTGCGCCAGCTCCCGCACGGCCATCCCCCGGTGACTGATCGTGTTCTTTAACTCGGGAGACATCTCCGCGAAACTCTCCTCGTAACCCGCCGGGCGAAATACCGCGTCATAACCGAAACCACCCGTCCCCCGCGGCGACTCTAGGATCTCCCCCTCCACGCTCCCCTCGAAGAGATACTCCCGGCCGTTCGACGCCAGCGCGATCACGCATCGAAAGCGCGCGTCCCGGCGCGCCGCTCCTTGCATCCGCTTGAGCAACTCTCGCGTGTTCGCCTCGGGGTCACACGCCTCTCCGGCAAACCGCGCGGAATGAATCCCCGGCGCGCCGTCCAACGCGTCCACTTCCAGCCCCGTGTCGTCCGCGAAGCAGTTTGCGCCAAGTTCCCGGCGTACCCGTCGGGCTTTCTGCAACGCGTTCCCCGCCAGCGTCTGTTGCTCTTCCGGCAGTTCCCCGTTATACCCGACTTCCCGGAGCGACAAGATGGGATGCTTTTTCGTCAAGATCTCTTGCACCTCGGCCACCTTGTGTACGTTTCGGGTGGCAAAAACTAATCTTTTCATGGCTTTACCTCCTATATTTATCTTCTTGTTCATCGAACATATCCACGTAACTCGCGTAACGCGACTCGCTAATCGCGCCCTCCTCCATCGCCTCGCGCACGGCGCACCCCGGCTCGTGCACGTGCGTGCAATTATAATAGCGGCACCCCCGCGACGCCCGGAAAATCTCCGGGAAATAATGAGAAAGCTCCTCCCGTTTCAGCCGCACCAGCCCGAAGGCCCGGATACCGGGCGTGTCGACGATAAAACCGCCGGAACGTAAGGGAAACATCTCCGCGAAAGTCGTGGTATGACGTCCCGTGTCGTGCGCCGCCGAGAGATCGGCCGTTTTCAGGTCAAGCCCCGGCTCCACGCAGTTGATCAACGTGGACTTCCCGGCGCCCGAAAGCCCGGTCAGCGCGGAGACCTTCCCGGCGAGTAACGCCTCCACCTCCTCCATCCCCTCGCCGGTGACGGCGGAAACGGGAAGAAAAGGATACCCCGCGCCCCGGTAAATCGCCGCGAGCGCCCCGGCCAGCATCTTGTCCTCCTCGTCGAGCAGGTCTACCTTATTAAGAATGATGGTTGCGGGAATCCCGTACGCCTCCGCCGAGGCGAGAAACCGGTCTATAAACAGGGTAGACGTCTCCGGGTGCCTGACCGTGGCCACGATAATCGCCTGGTCGAGATTCGCCGCGAGAACGTGCGCCTCCCGCGAGAGGTTGGTCGCCTTGCGTATGATATAATTATCGCGATCGAGGATCCGCGTGATCACCCCCTCCTCGCCGCCGACCCGCTCCACCTCCACGCGATCGCCCACGGCAATGGGATTCGTCGTCCTGACCCCCGCCAGCCGAAGTTTCCCTCTGGCACGACAACGAAGCTTCGCCCCGTCCTCGAGACGAACGGCGTAATGGCTCCCGGTGGATTTGAACACGATACCTTTCATATATGCTTCTATTTTTGCACCCGCCGCGAAGATAAATAAAAAAACGAAACAAGAATAACCTGCGTCAACGCCACGCGGGGAATACAAGCCTATACACTTCATAATAGTTTTTGCCCGGCGTAGTCTCCAGAGCTCTCGCCTCCAAAAAAAGGCGTCACCATTTTCGTGTTCCGATTATTATCCGTATTTTTGCGCCGTTTTATGTCGACACCGTGGATAAATTAAAGGAATACAAGGTCGCTCACAAGGGGTTGAAGGAGGGAACCCACTCCTTCCGCTTCACGTTAGACCGTGATTTTTTTAATTGTTTCGAGGCCACCGGGGGGACGGAGGGAGAGGTGACGGTCGAGGTGGAGGTGATGAAGCACAGCACGTTCATCGAGATACGGGCACGGCTGGAGGGGAAGGTAAAGGCGACGTGCGATCGTTGCCTTGACGAGATGGAGTTACCGCTGTCCGGGGAGATGACCTTCTTCCTGAAGCAAGGGGGAAGAGAAGAGGGGAACGATGACGACTTTATCGTGCTGCCCCCGGGGGAGGATCACGTTGACCTGAGCGTGCCGCTGTACGAGCTGTTCATGTTGAGTTACCCGGCGCGGGTGACGCACCCCGACGGGGAGTGCGACCCGGAGATGGAGCGACTGATAGAGGCGCTCGACCCGGGCGACGCCGCGGCAAGCGACCCGCGATGGGATGAATTAAACAAATTAATTAATAACTAAAAATAGAAAAAGATGGCACATCCTAAACACCGCGTCTCGAAACAGAGACGCAACAAAAGAAGAACGCACGACAAGGCAACCTTTCCCGCGATCGCGCATTGCTCCAACTGCGGGGCAGCGGTAGTCTACCATACCGTGTGCCCGGAATGCGGGTATTACAGGGGTAAACTGGCTATCGAGAAACCGGTTAGCGCCTGAACCGCGGGACTGACCGTCGCCCGGCATCGCCGCGGGCGAGAGCGAAACGCGAACTAAATTAAAGTGACATGGAAAAACCAAAGGCCGTCATCACGGGGGTAGGCGCGTATTATCCCGGGTATATCCTCACGAACGAGGAATTGAGTCGCATGGTAGACACCACCGACGAGTGGATCATGACCCGCATCGGGATCAGGGAGCGGCGCATCTTGCGGGAAGAGGGTAAGGGAAGCGCCTTTCTCGGGGCCAGGGCGGTGGAAGACCTGCTCCGGAAGACCGGCACGCGACCGGACGAGGTCGACCTGCTGATCTGCTGCACCGTGACCCCGGACATGCATTTCCCGGCCAACGGGAACCTCATCTCCGACATGGCGGGGATCAAGCACGCGTTTAGCTTCGACCTCAACGCCGGCTGCTCCGGCTTCCTGTACGGGCTGATCACCGCCTCGCAATTCGTGGAGAACGGGCGATATAAAAAGGTCGTGCTCGTGGGCGCCGAGAAAATGTCGGCCATCACGGACTACACCGACCGGGCGACGTGCCCGATCTTCGGCGACGCCGCGGCGGCCGTGTTGCTGGAACCCTCCGCGGGGGAGTGTGGCGTGATCGACCACATCGCGCGTTCCGACGGCTCCGGCTGGGCGCACCTGCACATGAAAGCCGGGGGATCGCTCAAGCCGCCGACCGTCGAGACGGTGGCCGCGAAAGAGCACTTCATCTACCAGGAGGGGCAAGCCGTCTTCAAGCACGCGGTTTCCAACATGGCCGACATCTCGGTGGAGATCATGAAGCGGAACAACCTCACCGCGGACGACGTGGCGTGGTTAGTGCCTCACCAGGCCAACATGCGGATCATCACCGCCACCGGCGATCGCATGGGCTTGCCCGCGTCCAAGGTGATGGTCAACATCCAGCGCTACGGGAACACCACCTCCGCCACGATCCCCCTCTGCCTCTACGAGTGGGAAGGGCAGTTAAAGAAAGGGGACAACCTCATCCTGGCGGCCTTCGGGGCCGGTTTCACGTGGGGTTCCGTGTACCTGAAATGGGGCTATGACACGGTAAAATAAAAAAAAACGGGTTAGCACCCGCTTTTTTTATGTTTTTGATTTAGTTCGTTGTATATTTGGACTCATTTTTTCCGCTATGAGTAGAGACCAGCACAGGAGTAATGCCGGCGCCCGGCAAACCGTTATTCTCGATGATACTGAAATCACGGGCGAGCTGGCTATCATCAGCGGCGACCTGCTCTTGCTGGGAAAGGTGAACGGGGACATCAAATGTCCCGGGCGCGTGGTGATCAACGAGGGGGCGAGGGTCTCCGGCAGCATCTCGTGCGGCAGCCTGGACTTGAGCGGCACGATCGAGGGGAGGGTCAAGACCTCCTTGTTGATGCTGCGGGAACGAGGCGCGGTCGAGGGAGAGGTCGAGACGTCCGGGCTAAGGATTTGCGGGAGCGGGATCAACATCTCCTCGTTGCGACTGGTACAAAATGAGTAACTTAATATTTTACACCTATGGGAAAAGAGATACAACAAGTAGCGTTGAACTTATTGAGCGAGGGCACCCAGATCGTGGGCGACATCCTCGCGACGAACGACATCCGGATCGACGGCACGATCAAGGGAAACATCAAGACCTCCGGGCGCGTGGTGATCGGGCCGACGGCCAAGGTGGAGGGCAACATCGAGTCCCCCGGCGTGGACTTGATCGGCCTGATGCAAGGGAACATCACCTCGTCGGGGCTGGTGTCGCTACGGGAGAAATCCATGTTCCTGGGAAACATCACGACCGTGCAGGTGGCCATCGAGGCGGGGGCGATCTTCAACGGGGAGTGTCACATCGCGCAAGAACATAGCAAGGCCAAAAACAACTCGTAGGTGAGACGACTGTCATCGTTGGTCGTGGCGTGCCTCCTCCTGGGAGCTTGCGGGGAGCAGGAGAATGGCGTGGAGAGGGGAGTTTCGAGGGAGCTGGCACGCGAGCGAAAGGCGATCATCGGCGGGGTGACCTACGACCTCTACTTCGCGGTACCCGCGCGGCAGGAGGAGCCTGTCACCGCCGAATCGAGAATCACCTTCGAGATGACGAGGCCTGCCCCGCTCGTGCTCGATTTCAAGGCGAAAGAGGAGCACCTGCTCTCCATCTCGAGCGAGGGGAGGCGCGTGCCCTACACCTTCAGGAACGAGCACGTCGTCATCCATCCCAAACACCTGAAGGAAGGACGCAACGTCCTCGACGTGAAATTCATCGCGGGCGAAAGCGCCTTGAACCGCAACGAGGAGTTCCTCTACACGCTGCTCGTCCCGGATCGTTGCCGCGTCCTGATGCCCTGCTTCGACCAGCCGGACATCAAGGCCCGCTTCAAGCTCATGTTAAAAATCCCCGCTGCGTGGAAAGCCGTGGCCAACGGGGAGTTGATACGGGAGGAGACCTTCCCCGACTACAAGCTCTACGAGTTCGAGGAGACGAAACCGCTAAGCACCTACCTCTTCGCCTTCTCTGCGGGGGAATTTTCCCGGGCGGATCAATACATCGGCGGGCGCTGGGTCGGCATCTACTACCGGGAGCGCGACTCGGCCACCATCGAGGCCAGCATCCCGGCCATCGCCAGCGAGGTGCGCTACTCCCTCGCGTGGATGGAGCGCTACACGGGGATCGCGTACCCCTTCCGCACGTACAACGTGGTGGCCATCCCCGACTTCCAGTTCGGCGGGATGGAGCACCCCGGCGCCACCTACTTCAAGGCCTCCACGATCCTCCTGCCCCCCGACGCCGGCGAGGTGGCAAGGATGAAGCGGGGCGAGGTCATCGCCCACGAGACCGCCCACATGTGGTTCGGGGACTTCGTGACGATGAAATGGTTCGACGACGTCTGGTTAAAAGAGGTGTTCGCCGGCTTCATGGCCGACAAGATCATGACCGACCTCTACCCCGCCGCGGACCACCAGATGAACTTCTTCATGAACCACCACGAGCCGGCGCTCCGCACCGACCGCACGCGGGGCACGCACCCCATCGCGCAGCCGCTGGAAAACCTCAAGGACGCCGGCACCCTCTACGGCGACATCATCTACCACAAGGCCCCCATCGTCATGCGCATGTTGGAACAGGAACTCTCCCCCTACGAGCTGCGCCGGGGCCTGTGCCTCTACCTGCGCCGCTGGACCTACTCCAACGCGGACTGGAACGACCTGATCCGCCTCCTGCAGACCACCTCCGGACGCGATCTCCAGGCGTGGAACGCCGTCTGGGTGCAGGAGAAGGGCGCCCCCGTCGTCGAGTTTCTCGACAACGGGATCGCCATGCGAGACGAGTGGGGCAAGGGACGGGTATGGCCGCAACGCGTGCTGGCGATGCGGGCGGGGCTGCCCAACTTCCTGTCGCTCGACCTGACCGACACGCTGGTACAGTACCGCGACCCCGGCATCGTCCTGCCCGACTGCGGCGCCACGGGATACGGGAACTTCCTCCCCGCCGAGTCGCGGGTGCGCTTCCTGGGCGACAACCTGGGCCGCCTGCAACGCCCGTTGCACCGCGCCGTGGCCTGGCAGCAACTGTACGAGGGCGTGCTCTACTGCAAGCTCAAGGGCGAGTCATTCATCCGCCTCTGCATGAAACACCTCCCCGTCGAGAACGACAACCTGATCATCCACCAGGCCCTCTCCTTCATGATCGCCGTGCACAACACCTACATCGACGAGGGCGCCCGCCAGCTCTTGCGCGACGAGCTAGACCGCTTTTTCATGACGATGCTCTTCAAAAACCAGCGGGAGATCAGCAAAAAACCGATCTTCCGCGCCTTGCTGGCCATCTACTCCTCGCGAGACGTGGGAAATTATTTCGTGAAGGTGCTCCGCGGGCAATACCACCGGGAGGACCTCGTCCTGCAAGACGAGGATCGCGTGGCGATCGCCTACAACCTCGCCCTGCGCGACCCCGAGCGCTACAACCAGCTCAAGCGGCACGTCACCCGGACGGTCAAGAACAAGGACCTGCTGGAACGCTTCCTCTACGTCTACCCCGCCCTCTCCGCCGACAAGCAGGCGCGCGACAGCGTCTTCAACGCCCTGATGCTCCCCGAAAACCGGAAGAACGAGGTATGGGCCGCCGAGGCGCTCGCGTGGCTCAACCACCCCCGCCGCAAGTCGGAAGCCGAGGAGTACATCCACGGCGTGCTGTCAAAGCTGCAGGAAATACAAGAGACGGGCGACATCTTCTTCCCCTCGAACTGGCTACGCGCCGGTCTCTCCGGGCACACGAGCAAGTACGCTTACTCCGTCGTGCGGCAATTCCTCGACAAGAACCCCGGCTACCCCGAAAACCTCCGCCTGAAAATCCTGGCGGAAACGGACCACCTGCGCCGGCTACACGAGTGAGTCAATTACGAATTACGAATTACGGCGTGCCGGGTTCGACCACGAAATGTTGCTGTAAGGGCAGGGCTTGCCCCGCCTCGTAATTCGTAATTCGTAATTCGTAATTGATTCACAGGTCTTGTTTCTTGTACTTGTAGTAGCACGCGAGCAGGCACGCGCCGATCCAGACGACGGACGCCAGCAGCAGCGCGGGGGGCGACCACGCGGTACCCATGTCGGCGATCCTCATCAACCGGCCCGGCGCCAGCAGGTGATCGGACGAGGCGAGCGGCAGCAACTGCCCGACGTGATGCAACTTGTCGAGGTACTTTTCCAGCATGTTCTCGATGACAAACGCGTAGAAGCAGAACAGCCCGATCGCGAGCGCCGACTTCTTGACCACCAGCGCGACGAGGAACGCGAGGCTAATATACATCGTGGCCTGCACGAAAAAGTACCCCGCGTGCTCGAACCCCGCGAACGAGACCGGCCGCTCCCCGGGCAGCCCGAGCGCGAACGCGAGGACAACCACCAGTAACGTGGAGAACAACGACAACCCGGCGACGAGCAAGAGCTTCGCCGTGACGTACTGCCCGCGGCTCAACCCGTCGATCACGTTCTGCCGGTGGGTGCGGTAGACGTGCTCCGAGCAGGCGTGCATGATGATCACGAGGCAGGGCATGACCAGCAAGAAGCTCGATATAAAAGAGACGACCTTCCACGCCGAGGGAAACGAGAAATCGACCACCCCGGCCAGCGGCCCGTTGGCGGCCAGCCCCGCCGCCATGTAATTGGCGCCGGTGACGCTCGACGCGAACAGCGCCGTTAAAATCCAGAAAGAGCGGTCGCGCCGCAACTTCAAAAACTCGATATTCGCGAGATATAACATGCCCTTCATTTCGTGAGTTCCAAAAATTTCACCTCCAGGTTCTTCTCCCGGGCCACCAGCCGCTCGAGCACGATGTCGTTCTCGAAGCAATACCGGTTCACCTCCCCCGGCGCCAGCCGCCCGGCCGCGCACGAGATCGTGACCGCGCCCCCTTCCACGCTCGTCGACAGCACCCCGTCCAGCCGCCCCAGTGCGGCCGCGAGCGTCGCCGGGTCGCCGCCGGCCACCTCCATCGTGACGATCTCCCCCGTCGCCCCGTCGTCGCCCGCCCCGGACAGCACCCCGCGGATATCGCCCGCCGCCAGCAGCCTCCCCCGCTTGAGGATGGCCACGTGGGAGCAGACCTTCTCCACCTCGTCCAGCAGGTGGCTGGCGAGGATGATCGTCCTCCCCTCGCCGGCCACGCGCCGCACCAGCTCCCGGATCTCGGCGATCCCCTCCGGGTCCAGCCCGTTCGTCGGCTCGTCGAGGATCACCACCCGCGGGTCGCCCAGTAGCGCCGCGGCGATGGCCAGCCGCTGCTTCATCCCGAGCGAGTAGGTCTTGAACGGGGCGTGTTGCCGCTCGAGGAGGTTCACCGCCCGCAGCGCCTCCCGGATCCCGGCCGGGTCGCGTCCCTTGATCCTCGCGACGATCGTCAGGTTCTCGCGGGCGGAGAGGTACGGGTAAAAATTGGGCGTCTCCAGCAGCACCCCCATCTCCTTGCGCGCCTCGTGGCCGGGCCTCGCGCCGTCAAAAAAGCGGTACGACCCGGCCGAGGGCTTCAAGGCGTCGGTGACGATGCCCAGCAGCGTCGTCTTCCCGCTCCCGTTCGGCCCCAGTATCCCGTAAACCACCCCCTCCGGCACCACGAGCGACACCTCCTCCAGGGCGGTCACCGCCCCGTAACGTTTTGTTATCCTTTCGACGGTTAATACATCCATCTTTCCTTCATGTTATGGCGAGTTGATTTCTTTTCACGCCGCCAAAGTTACGCGAAATCCCGCGCCCCGCGCGCCCCCCGCCCCGTTTTTTAGAAAAATAATCCCGCCCCCGCTGCCGGGAGGGAAGAAAAAGGCCCGGTTTGTTTTTCACGAGATTATCATTAGCTTTGCACGTGTTGCTGCATAATTTCATGCATGATAGGAAATGACGCCGCGATGAGCATGGCTCTTACCTTTTTTTTAGGCAAATTCTCCGCGCAACGCGAAAGGCTTACCTGTATATTAGGCAAGTTCCCCGCGCAACGCGAGAGACTTGCCTGTATATTAGGCAAGTTCCCCGCGAGGCGCGAGAGATTTGCCTGTATATTAGGCAAATTTCCCGCGTAACGCGAAAGACTTGCCTGTATATTAGGCAAGCTCGATGAAAAGATTTTTAAGTAAAACCATTAACCGTGAAAATGTAAAATCATGAGAAGGATCAAGTCAGCATGTTTACAATTTTTCCGCAACGCGGCGCATTGCGGGTTCATGACCATGTTTCACGACCTGCTCGAGGAGTTCCCGCGGGCGCGGGAGGTGGCGGGGGCGCTGTTCGGGGAGTTCGTCGCGTTGCTCGCGCGGGAGGAGGCGTTATACAGCGTCACGCGCGCGAGCTGGTACACGGGGAGGATCGTCGAGGCCAACAAGCAGGTAGACTGCGTCCTGGTCGGGATGCGGGGAATGATCGAGGCGGCGCTGCACCACCACGATCCCGCGATAGCGCGGGCGGCGAGACGTCTTCACGATCGCTTCGCGGCGTTCGGGTACATCACGAGGAAGACATACATGGGAAAGGTCGCCGTCATCCACTTGCTGGTGGCCGAC
>JAISAV010000065.1 GCA_031266545.1 Odoribacteraceae bacterium
GTGTAATAGTAGACGTATTTTATCTTCATCTCCGGCTTGAAGCGGATGTACTGGGCGAAGCGGTCGACGTCGTACTTCCGGGAACGGGGCAGGCCGCTCCACATGTCGCCGCCAAGCCCGTTCACGTAGGTGGTCATCGTCAGCCCGCCATCGGCGCGCTTGATGATGTCTTGACTGTTCTCGGTGAGCGTCCGTTGCTTCGTGCGGGTGGCGTCGTGGAAGGCCATCAGGCGGGGGCGCGAGGTGGCGTACCCCAGCAGCATGGCCACGACGAAGACGCCCACGTATTTCGAGCAGGAGACCTGCCAGCGGGACTTCTGGCGGATCGCCTTCAGCCGCAGGATGGACAGCGCGAGGAACAGCCCCGCCACGATCACGAAGTAAAGCACGTCCTCGCTGCATATCAACCCGTTGATCGACTCGCTCGCGCGGCCGCCGATGGAGAGCCAGTAGGTAATCTCGCGCACGAAGTCGTACTCCTGCCCGAAGCGGCCGACAAAATTCAGCAGGGAGAGCATGGCCAGCGTGCCCATCGCCGCCACCACCTGATAAGAGGTGAGGCTCGACATAAAAAGTCCGATCGCCGCGTAGGCGCAAATCAACAGGTACAGGCCCAGCATCCCCGAGAGCGCCACGGGAAAGTCGAAATCCTTCACCGTGAAGGCGGCCAGGAGGACGAAGACGAACAGGATGGCGAGCATCACCAGCCCGTAGGCGAGCATCGAGGCATACTTGCCGAGGATGATCTGGCTATTCTTCACCGGCGACGAGTAGAGCAGGTTGATCGACCCGCTGCTCAACTCGCGGCTCATCAGGCTCATCGTCAGCAGCGGGATGTACAGGTAAAGGTACCCCTGCACGTTCGTGAACAGTCCCCTCATGCCCCCGAAGAGGTTGAGGGTGAGGTTACCCACGGGATAATTCAAGTCCTGGTTGCGGACGTACATCCCGAAGACGTCGGTAAAGGCCATCGCCGCCTGAAACGTGAAGACGATCAGGATCAGCCACGCCACGGGGGAATAAAAGAGAGCTTGCAGCTCCGTCAAGGCTATTTTGCGAATGATTTTCATGACAATATATTTTTAAATGACAGTAAACGGGAGGAGGCGTCCCCCCGCGATAACTTATTTTCCCTTCCGGGATAACTCGGCGAAAATCGAGTCGAGCGAGTTCTTCTCCACGCCGATCTCCATCAGGCGCCAGTCGCGGGCCACGCTCGTCTTCACGACGCGGTCGACGACCTCGCGGGCGTCCGTGAACTTCACGCGGAAGCGGTTGTTCCCCAGCTCCTCCACGCCGGCGACCCCCTCGATCGCGGCCAGCTCCTCCACGGGCGGGGCATCGGCCAGCGCGACCAGCAGCGTGCTCGGGGCGATGTAGTTGTCGAACTCCTCGACGGTGCCGGCGAAGACGATATGCCCCTGCTCGACCATGCGGATATAGTCGCACGTGGCCTGC
The DNA here is from genome assembly GCA_031266545.1 of Odoribacteraceae bacterium. Lineage (GTDB taxonomy): Bacteria > Bacteroidota > Bacteroidia > Bacteroidales > Marinifilaceae > JAIRKS01. Next base: position 1,459 of record JAISAV010000065.1, read on the forward strand.
ACCTCGCTCAGGATGTGCGTCGAGAGGATCACCGTCCGCTCCTCCGCGATCTCCTTGATCAGGTGGCGGATCTCGAGGATCTGGTTCGGGTCGAGGCCGTTCGTCGGCTCGTCCAGCACGACGAGCACCGGCTCGTGGATGATCGCCTGCGCGATGCCCACGCGCTGCTGGTAGCCTCCCGACAGGTTGCGGATCAGGCGCTTCCGGAAATGGGTGATACCGCACTTCTCCACGACGCGGTCGACGGCGCCCTCCACCGCGCCCGAGGGCACGCGGCGCAGGAAGGCGCAGTAACGGAGGTACTCCTCGACGGTCAGGTCGGCGTGCAACGGCGGTTTTTGCGGCAGGAAGCCGATGAATTTTTTCGCCCCGACGGGGTCGCTCTTCGTGTCCACGCCGTTGATAAACACGCTGCCCTCGGTCTGCTTCAGGACGCCGCACGCGATGTTCATCAGCGTCGACTTCCCGGCGCCGTTCGAGCCGAGCAGGCCGTAAATCCCCTTCCCCTGGATCTCGAAATTAATGTCGCGAATCGCCCACTGCACGCTGTAGCGGTGGGACAATTTTTCCACTTTCACAATTGGTTGTTCCATACATAACGTTTTTGATTAACACTAACAACTAAGTATCTTGCCGCCCCCGTTCCCTCTCGCGCGCGGGGTGTTATTTTTTTACCCGTCGCGGCTCGAGAGAAAGTTTTTGAAACGAAAAGCTTCTTTTCTCTTACATTTTGTTTCAAATGAGCGGACAATTTTAATGAATTATATCCGCGCCATCTCTTAACGATGGTTTAAAAATGAGTTAAAATATTCTTTCCGTAATAGAAAGGTTGTTTAACAGGAAAATATTTCGTACACTCGCCCCGGGTTTTAACATGCACGAAACGCGCTTGGATGGACACGACACGAGAAACAGATAATTTCCTCTTCGAGGGGGTGACGAGGGGCGACGTCCGGTCGTTCGAGCGGCTTTTTCGCGCCTATTACTCCCCGCTGTGCGACTACTGCCAGGGGATCGTCGGGGAGGAAACGGCGGCGGAAGACCTCGTGGAGGAGGTCTTCGCGTACCTGTGGAAACACCGGGAGACGATCCAGCTCCGGGCCTCCGCGAGGGCCTACCTGTACGCGGCGGCGCGCCACGGGGCGCTGAACCTCCTCAAGAGGCGGGCGATGGAACGTGCCCACTCGCCGCGCCTCGCGGAGTTTATCACTTACCTGCAGGAGACGGAGTACTCCGAGCAAGAACTCTCAGAACTGGCGGAAGCGCGGCGGGCACTCGACGAGTTACCGGCGCGCTGCCGGGAGATTTTCCTGATGAATTGCATGGAAGACAAGACGTACAAGGAGATCGCCGGGGAGCTGCGCCTCTCCGTCAACACGGTCAAGAGCCACCTCTCCAAGGCCCACCGGCGACTGCGCGAGCGGCTGGGGCCTCGTTCCGGGATCCTGTTTTTTTTAATTATGAATTATGAATTATGAAT
>JAISAV010000135.1 GCA_031266545.1 Odoribacteraceae bacterium
TACGCGGCGGCGGCCTTCGATGAGCGGCGACTACGCGCGGCGCTCGCCGGTCGGCGGGTCATCGCGCTGGGCGGCGTCACGGCCGCCAACCTCCCCGCGTGTCGACGGGCGGGATACGCTGGCGGCGCGCTGCTCGGCCACCTCTGGGAAAAACCAGCGGAGGCCGTCGAGCGCTTCTCGCGCCTCCCCCTGCCGCCAGCCCTCTCCATCGCGGGATTCGACCCCACGTCCGGCGCGGGCGTCTCCTCGGACGTCAAGACGATGGAAGCATGCCGGGCCTACGGGCTGGGCGCCTGCAGCGCCATCACCTTCCAGAATCAACACGCCTACCGCGGCACCTCGTGGGTCGCGCCCGCGGAGATCACCCGCCAATGCGAGACGCTCTTCGAGGAGTTTACCCCGGCGGCCGTCAAGATCGGGCTGGTGGAAAACCTCGACGTGCTGCACGAGATCGTCTCGTTCCTCCGCGCGGCACTCCCCAACGCGTGGATAGTCTGGGATCCCATCCTCGGGGCCAGCGCCGGGCACGCGTTCCACGAACGGGTGGAGCGTGCGACGCTGGAAGCGATCCTCGAGCAGGTGGATCTCGTCACCCCGAACGCCGGGGAGCTGCCGCTCCTCTTCGGGGAAGAGAGCCTGCCGGACATTTGCCGGGCGCACGACGTCGCCATCCTGTGGAAAGGGGGGCACGCACCGGGCACGCGGGTGACCGACCGCCTGCTGCTACCCGACGGCAGCGAGTATCGTTACGCGACCGACCGCGTGCCGGGAGACAAGCACGGCACCGGGTGCGTCCTCTCCGCCGCCATCGCGGCCCTGCTGGCCGGGGGCCACTCCCTGCCGGAAGCGTGCCGGGAGGGGCAGGAGCGCGTCGCCCGCTTGATCCTCTCGAACCCCACCCTGCTGGGCAGGCACGGGGAGAGCCGCCCGCGACTCTCGCCGCGCGACATCCCCCTGCAATACATCACCGCCCCCGGGGCGAGGATGACGCTCCCGGAACAGGCGGAGGCCGCCTGCCGCGGGGGCGTCCGCTGGATCCAGTTGCGCATGAAGGAGGGCGGCGCGGAAGAGATGCTCCTCGTCGGCAGGGCCGTGCGACAGGTGTGCCGCGAGCATGGCGCCCTCTTCATCGTCAACGACCGCGTGGAGGTGGCCGTCGCCCTCGACGCCGACGGCGTGCACCTCGGCCGGGAGGACATGGACCCGGCGGAGGCCCGCGAGATCCTGGGATGCCACAAGATCATCGGCGCCACCTGCAACACCTTCGAGGAGGTGGCCGCGCGCGTCCGCCAGGGGGTGGACTACATCGGCCTCGGCCCCTTCGCTTACACCGCGACCAAGGAGCGGCTCGCCCCGATCCTCGGCCTCGACGGCTACCGGCGCGTCCTCGACGCTTGCCGCGCGGCGGGAATCACCACCCCCGTGTACGCCATCGGGGGCATTCAACTCGACGACATCGGCCCCCTCGTGCAAGCGGGCGTCACCGGCGTCGCCCTCTCTTCCCTGATCAAAAACAGTGAAAACCCCAGCGCCACGGCGCGATTAATCCATAACGAGTTATGTCTTTACAAATAGCCGACAAGCATTTTACCTCCCGCCTCTTCGTGGGGACGGGGAAGTTTTCTTCCGCACGCCTCATGGCAGAAGCGATCGTCGCCTCGGGCACGCAACTGGTCACCGTGGCCCTGAAGCGGGTGAACCCGGGGGACGCCGACGACGACCTGCTCCTCCACCTGCGGGCGGGCGAACTCTCGCTCATGCCCAACACCTCCGGCGCGCGGACGGCCAGGGAAGCCGTCTTCGCCGCACGGCTGGCGCGGGAGGCGCTGCACACGAACTGGGTGAAACTGGAAATTCACCCGGATCCCCGCTACCTCCTCCCCGACCCGATCGAGACCCTCGAGGCCACGGCGACGCTGGCCCGCGAGGGGTTCGTCGTCCTCCCCTACGTGCAGGCCGACCCCGTGCTGTGCAAGCGCCTCGAGGAGGCCGGCGCCGCCACCGTCATGCCGCTCGGCGCGCCCATCGGCACGAATAAAGGGCTGCGCACGCGGGACATGATCGAGATCATCATCGAGCAGAGCAACGTCCCCGTCATCGTCGACGCGGGCATCGGGGCGCCCTCTCACGCCGCCGCCGCCCTCGAGATGGGCGCCGACGCCGTACTCGTGAACACCGCCATCGCCGTCGCCGACAACCCGGTGGAGATGGCCCGGGCCTTTAAACTCGCCGTCGAGGCCGGGCGCATCGCCTTCGAGGCCAGGCTGGGGCAACAACAACGGCACGCGGAGGCCTCCTCCCCCCTCACCGGTTTTTTAGACTGAGGCCATGTTCCGGGACGTCATGCAACAATACCCCTGGGCGGAGGTCAAGCAACGCCTTGCCGACCAGACGAAACAAGACGCGCTGGCCGCGCTGGGCCGCGAGCGCCGGACGCCGGACGACTTCCTCGCGCTAATCTCCCCGGCCGCCGCGCCGCTGCTGGAAGATATGGCGCGGGAGGCCCGCCGCCTGACGCTGGAGCGGTTCGGGAGGACGATACAGCTCTACATCCCCCTCTACCTCTCCAACCATTGCACCAACTTCTGCGTCTACTGCGGCTTTAACCACGACAACAAGTTCCAGCGCAAGATGCTGACGCTGGAAGAGGTCGAGGCCGAGTGCGCCGTCATCTCCGGGTGGGGGTTCCGGCACCTGCTCCTCGTCTCGGGGGAGGCCCCCGCGAAGACGAACGCGGACTACTACGAGCGGGTCATCCGCCTGGTCAGGGAACGCTTCTCGCAGGTCTCCATCGAGGTGCAACCACTGGAACGGGAGGAGTACGCCCGGCTGGTCGAGGCAGGCCTCGACTGCGTGTGCGTCTACCAGGAGACCTATAATGAGCAACGCTACCCCCTCTACCACCCCCACGGGCGCAAGGCCAACTACCACTACCGCCTCGCGACGCCCGACCGGGCCGGGCTGGCCGGGGTGCACAAGATCGGCATCGGGGCGCTGCTCGGGCTGGAAGAGTGGCGCGTGGATTCCTTTTTCACCGCCCTCCACCTGAAGTACCTCGAGAAGACGTACTGGCGCGGCAAGTACTCCATCTCACTGCCGCGCCTGCGCCCCCACGCCGGGTCGTTCGTCCCGAACGATCCCATCAGCGACCGGGAACTCGTGCAACTCATCTGCGCCTACCGCCTGCTGGATCAAGAGGTCGAGATCTCCATCTCCACCCGCGAGAGCCGCGCCTTCCGCGACCACGTGATGCTCCTGGGTGCCACCTCCATGAGCGCCGGTTCCAGCACCGAGCCGGGCGGCTACGTCTCCCCGCACGCCGAGCTGGAACAGTTCGCCATCAACGACAACCGCTCGCCGCAAGAAATGGTCGACGCCATCCGCGCCCGCGGCTACGAACCGGTCTGGAAGGACTGGGACAGGTGGATGGCGGGAGCAATCACGGGTTAAAAATTACGAATTACGAATTACGGGGGCTGTCCAAAAGCCTCTCGCCGGGGAAACTCTCGTAGGGGGCATACCTATATAGATAGTATCCTCGGGATATTGTAATGCGATCATATACATGACACCGACTGCATCGCAGGCAAACCTAAAACTTTGCTCGGCGTGGGCTGGATCCCAATGCCGTCAATTTAAGGATTAACCTTGCCTGCAGCGCGGGCATCTCTATATAGGCAGTAGCCTCAGGCTACTGTAACCGGCAGCACGTGTAACCTTGCCTGCAGAGCAGGCTTCCCTATAACCCAGCGTCGGCAAGGTTTTATTTGCCCGCGACGCGGGCGAGAGGAAGAAGCCTGCGCTGCAGGCAGAGGTAGGGATGCACCGCATTATACAATAGCCTGAGGCTACTGCCTAAATAGAGACGCTCTCTCTGAGAGCGGGCATTAATTCCTTAACTTGACGGCATCGGGCGGGAACCACGTCGGGCGGGGATACCTCGTGATCCGTGATTAATCCCGCAACATCATCTCATTTGTTTTGCTTTTATTCGCTGGCGTACCATCTGATATTTCGTTCAAGGAAACCTTTTTTTGAAACTATCGTAATATCGGTAACACATAGGGTTCCGCCCTGAAAAACGGGCGCCCGGAATGGAAGTCGGGCGACGGATTTTGAAACGAACAGGAAGACAGATGAAAGTTACACGTGCGACATCATGCCCGTGGCGCCTCCCCGTGCGGGAGCGGCCGGGCGCCCTGGACCGCCGGGGTTATAAGATTATCCCCACCACGCGGGCGGGGGGACTCCCTTGCCCTCCCGGGTCTTTACATCTCACCGCTTGTTTTCCCCTCGTTTATTTCTCCCGTGCTTTTTTCCTCTCGCTTATTTTTTTACTCACATATTTTTTATTCACACACAAATCCAATTACAGATGAAAAAGAACATTTTTAGTTTTATGAGCGCGGCCGTGCTTTTGCTGGCCGTCGGTCTCGCGGGATGTTCCCGCGAGGATGCTAACGAGGAGGAGATGCGTACCATACTCCTGAGAGTGAAATTGGCTGAAACGCGTGCCAACGCTGACGAAGTCACCGCCGGCACGACAGTAGCCTTCAAGGCCCCTGGTAAGATTTTCTTCGTCACGACCAGTGGGACCATCATGAAGGTAATGACGTTAGGTGCGACGGCCTATGACGCTGGCACGAACGCAAACGGTGTGAACCTCGGCGATATAACAGCGGGCACGGTTGTTGCAATCCAGAATGTCCCTGCTTCCTCGTCCCAGGTGTATGTCGTTGGCACGTTGACGGGGACGGGCTTACTCTCGGCAGCAGAAGTGGGAGATAAGATCTCCGATGTCTTGTCGGAAGCAGTGCTTACGGCGACTGCCGTGTACAAGGATGACGGGACCGTGGACAACGTTCCCGTGCTCGGTTTCGGCACGATTGTTTATGCATCTGCTTCTAACAACTACACGGCAGCCGTGGAGGTCGCTCCCGTGGTAGGTCGTGTTGAACTGGAGAAGATTTCCGCCAACAAGGCCGAGATCACGAGCTTTACGGTAGACGCTATCTACGTGAACATGTACTATTCTCAACTTGGCCTCAACGGGACGATACTGGGGGATGGCACCGAGAATCCTTTCCCCAATTATCTCGTGGATAATGAAGACATTCCGGACAACTACGCCCAAGAAAACGCTGGCCGCTACTTTGGTAAACCCGAAGTCTTCGACGTGTTCACGGGCAGCGACGGCGAAAGTGATGCATCCGACGTGGTTACATTCGCTCCCAAAGACGTGATGGCCTATAACCTGCTGGCCCCGGTAAAAACTGGTTATTTCCCGCATCTCGTCATCAGGATCAAGAATGTCGATCCGGTAGATGATGCCTTGGATAATGGCTATGGCGGCGCCAACGTGTGGTATCTCACCGTCACGAACGTCGTGACTGCGGGTCAGGCCCCGGTTGCCACTAACTTCCTTAACTTCGCGCCGGGAGAAGTCTATCACATCAACGACCTGTACTTCGGGCTGGGTGATCTCTCGCCCGTGCCGGAACCGAGCGACAAGCTGGTGAACGTCACGGTAACCGTGAAGTCATGGAAAGTCATAGGCGCCGACCCCGTTCTTGGTAACTAAACCAATTCCGGAGAGGGAAGAGGACGGGCAACCGCCCTCTCCCCGCCCGCCGCGGGGTACCCGGGGGAGACGGGATAAAAGATCATCATTTTTTCATGGTGCTCTCCCTTCCCCCGCTACCCCGCGGTAATATCCCGTCATTAAAAACATCACGTAAGCCGCGGCGCGTTACAAGACCGCGAGCATGTAATTCAATACAGGTCATGAAAAAACAGAACACCGATGAAAAGAAACAGGTCTCGATGGATGGACATGCACACATGTTGCGCGGCGTCGTGCAGGTTATCGCAGGCATGGCCGGGCGCATTAGCAGCGCTCCTGCCCTCGCTCCTCTCCCTTGCCGGTTGCGTGGGGGAAGACCGGGATGATTGCCCGCCCCCCGGGCCAGAATTTAATATCGCGCTGGAGTTCTCGCTGCCCGACGAGGACGGCGTCGACCGCTTTCTCGACGAGATTCACTCCGTTGACGTATTTATCCTCGACAGCGCCGGGGGCTTCTCGCACCGCGAGCGCGTGGAACGCGCCGCGCTGGAGGATTATCAAGGGCTGCGCCTCCACCTGGATCCCGGGCGCTACCGCGTGACCTGCTGGGGGAACAACGCCGCCAACACCGCCTACGACGGGCTGCTGCCCGGCGTGACGACCGGCGGCATCGCCTACTCGTCCATCGTGGCCGGGGCGGTCGGCGACAGTGATCCGCTCTACCGGGCGCCCCGACCGAAGACCACCCGCGCGGCGGCGCTGACGGGCGCCGAACTTGCCGTCGACGGGCTGCTCACGCTGGAAGTGCCCGCCACCGGCACCGGTATCACGCTACCCGTGGAGTTCTCCGCCGCCCACCACGTCGTGGAGACGCGTGTCGTGGGATTTAACGGGAACACCGCGCCGGGCGTCGAAATCGCGGGACTGCCCGCGGGGGACGAGTTGCTTAGCGGCCTCTCGTTGCTGGACGCCTCCCTGGCGACGAGGCGTGTGATCGCTCGCAAGGGGGCCGTCGACGACGGTACCAACGGGCACGTGACCGTGGCCACCTTTACCACCTTCCGGTTTGCCCTCGATGACCCGGCCGTGGTCATCCGCGTGCTTGACGGGGCGGGCAACGAGGCACACCCTCCCATCGTGCTGGCCGACGTAATTGACCCGGCAACGCCGTCAACCGCCATTACCATATATATCACGATAAACTTTATCACCGCCACCGTGGAGATCACCGTCAAGGGGTGGGAATCAAACGAGGTACAAAGACCGTGACCGTTCATGTTAAACATGAAAAGCCAAAGAGGTGAAAACAAGTTAGAAAAATATTCCCGATCGCGAAGATCGCGCTGTTCACCGGGGCCTGCATTGCTTGACGGGCTTTCAGCCCTTAACTTGATGACATCGCACTGGAGCCTACGCTGGGCAGAACGGGGAAAACATACCGTCGCGGACGCGCAACGGGGGCAACCGGACGAAAAGCACGCCGTCGCGGATGCGCAACGGGGCCAACCGGACGAAAAGCATGCCTTTGCGCGTGCGCAACGGGGCGAACCGGGCGAAAAGCATGTCATTGCGCGAGCGCAACGGGGCCAACCGAGCGAAAAACATACCGTCGCGCATCCGCAATAGGGCCAACGCAGGAAAAGACACCATTTTCCCGGCGGGATAACCCCGCAACCCTCCACCTACCACCGGGTTTCCCGGCGGCGAGTATGACAAGGTAATCAAGTATAAACCGTTAAGCAAAAACGAAGATGAAACTTAAAATTGTACACATGGAAGCCGGAAGGCTTCGACTGGAAGAAGCCTACGGGTTCTTCCCGAAACTCTGGGCGGCGGCGGTGCTTAGGGTTTTCTATGAAACCATGATTAATTACGAATTACGGGGGAGAATATAAGGTGGCGAGGCGATCCACGCGACCGCTTGCCGGGAAAATCTCGTCCTCGCATTTCCCCGTGAGCCGTGCGTGACAGCGCACGGCTACACGAAAGCGTTACGCGTTTTCAGCCCTTCAATTAAAGGCGTTGGCGTGCGGCGCGAAAAAATAAGCGACCCGTGGCGCGGAAGTCCCGGCTTTTTCCTATTTTCGCGAAAAGTTCCACACCAAAATACATGATCATGAACGAATCGAATCAAGACAAACTGAAAGCCCTGCAGCTTACCATCGAGAAGATCGAGAAGAATTTCGGCAAGGGAAGCGTGATGAAACTCGGGGAGAATCACGTGGAAAACGTGTCCACCATCCCGACAGGATCCATCGCCCTCGACCGGGCGCTGGGCGTGGGCGGGTACCCCAAGGGACGGGTCATCGAGATCTTTGGCCCGGAGTCCTCCGGTAAAACCACCCTCGCCATCCACGCCATCGCCGAGGCCCAGAAACTGGGCGGCATCGCGGCCATCATCGACGCCGAGCACGCCTTCGACCGCTTTTACGCCGAGAAACTGGGCGTGAACGTGGACAACCTCTTTATCTCGCAGCCCGACAACGGGGAGCAGGCCCTCGAGATCACGGAACAGTTGATCCGCTCCGCCGCCATCGACGTGATCGTGATCGACTCCGTGGCCGCCCTCACCCCGAAGGCCGAGATCGAGGGAGAGATGGGCGACAGCGTCATGGGACTGCAAGCGCGCCTCATGTCGCAGGCCCTCCGCAAGCTCACCGGCACGATCAGCAAGACGAACACCTGCTGCATCTTCATCAACCAGCTCCGGGACAAGATCGGGGTCATGTTCGGCAACCCGGAAACGACCACCGGCGGCAACGCCCTGAAGTTCTACTCCTCCGTGCGCCTTGACATCCGCAGGATCGGCCAGATCAAGGACGGAGAAGAGATCCTCGGCAACCACACCCGCGTCAAAGTGGTCAAAAACAAGGTGGCCCCCCCGTTCAAGAAGGCGGAATTTGACATCATGTACGGTGAGGGAATCTCCCGCTCGGGCGAGATCGTCGACCTCGGCGTCGACCTCAACGTCATCAAGAAGAGCGGTAGCTGGTTCTCCTACGGCGACACCCGCCTGGGACAAGGCCGCGAGACCGTCAAGCAACTCGTGATGGACAACCCGGAACTGGCCGAGGAACTGACGCAAAAGATCGTCGCCGCCTTCGATAAAAACGAAAAACCCGCGTGACGCGAGTCTCGCCCTGAACGCGAACCTAATAACAACTCGATCATGAAACAACCACTGTACACGGCGCTGATACTCCTGTCGGTCGTGGCGTGCAAGGAAGAGACCCCCCGCGAGGGGGGCAAGCCCGGCTACAAGCCCGCGGACGTCAAGCTGGCCTCCGACGTCATGACCCCGGAGGTGCTCTGGTCATTCGGGCGGCTGGGCGCGCTCCAGCTATCCCCGGACAAGCGCGTGGCGCTCTACCCCGTCACGTACTTCCACAAGGAGGAGAACCGCTCCTACACAGATCTCTACCTGCTCGACCTCGCAGGAGGGAGCGGCGCCCGGCGCCTCACGGACACGGAATACAACGAGTCCGGCGCCACGTGGACGCCCGACGGCAAGATCGCTTTCCTCTCCGGCCAGTCCGGCTCCACCCAGTTGTGGGAGATGAACGCCGACGGCAGCGGCCTCACGCGCGTCACGGACGTGGAGGGGGGCATCGACGACTTCCTCTACGCGCCCGACAAGTCGAAACTCCTCTACCTGAAAGAGGTGAAGCTCGAGAAAGACATCCACGACCTCCACCCCGACCTCCCCAAGGCCAACGCGCGCCTGATCGAGGGACAATTCTACCGCCACTGGGATCACTGGGTGGAGGGCTACACGCACCCCTTTGTCGCCGACCTCGCGCCCGGCGGCCTCGTCACCGGCGGTAAGGATCTCCTCGAGGGCGAGAAATGGGAATCCCCCGTGCGCCCCTTCGGCGGCATGGAGCAAATCGCGTGGACGAAGGACGGACAAGGTGTCATCTACACCGCCCGCAAAAAGGAGGGCGTCGCGTACGCCCGCTCGACCAACACGGATCTCTACCTCCACGACCTCCCCTCCGGCGCCACCCGTAACCTGACCGCGGGCATGATGGGCTACGACAACAACCCCGCCCTCTCCCCCGGTGGCGCCCTGCTGGCGTGGGAAAGCATGGAACGCGACGGCTACGAGGCCGACAAGATCCGCCTCTTCGTCATGAACCTGCAGACCGGTGAGAAAAAGGACTACACCCGCGACTTCGACCAGCACGTGGCACACCTCGCGTGGGCCGACGACAACACCCTCTACTTCATCTCCGACCACCACGCCACCGACGAGATCTACCGCCTGACGCTGGACGACGGGCGGATCGTCAAGCTCACGGGAGGGGTGCACGACTACACCTCCGTCCTCCCCGCCGGGGAGTTCCTGCTGGCGAGCCGCGTCTCCATGAGCAAGCCCGCCGAGGTGTACAAGGTGGACGCCGCCACCGGCGAGGCCGTGGAATTGTCCTTTATCAACAAGGCGCTCCTCGACCAGTTGACCCTCGGGAAGGTGGAATCCCGGTGGATCAAGACCACGGATAACAAGGAGATGCTGACGTGGATCATCTACCCGCCGCACTTCGACCCGGCCAAACGCTACCCGACGATCCTCTACTGCGAGGGCGGCCCGCAGAGCACCGTGAGCCAGTTCTGGAGCTACCGCTGGAACTTCCAGATGATGGCCGCCAACGGCTACATCATCGTGGCGCCGAACCGCCGCGGGCTGCCGGGCTTCGGGCAGGAGTGGCTGGAACAGATCAGCGGCGACTACCCCGGGCAGAACATGAAGGACTACCTCTCGGCGATCGACGCCATGGCGCGCGAGCCTTACGTGGACGCGGATCGCCTCGGCTGCATCGGGGCCTCCTACGGCGGCTACTCGGTCTTCCACCTCGCCGGCCACCACCAGAAACGCTTCAAGGCCTTCATCGCCCACTGCGGCATCTACAACCTCGAGATGCAGTACGCGACCACCGAGGAGATGTGGTTCGCCGACTGGGACCTGGGCGGCGCCCCCTGGGACAAGGAGAACAAGGTGGCCCGCCGCTCGTTCGAGAACTCCCCGCACCGCTTCGC
>JAISAV010000199.1 GCA_031266545.1 Odoribacteraceae bacterium
GATGATCTTTTCCCGCGACCGGGGAAGCAGGTGATTAGCGCTCTTTCTTCTGGTTGCCGGGTTTGGCGATGGAATCCCGCATCTGGGTATCCGCCTCGATGTTCTTCATGCGGTAGTAGTCCATGATGCCGAGATTGCCGCTGCGGAAAGCCTCGGCCATTGCCCGGGGTACCTCGGCCTCGGCCTCGATGACGCGGGCGCGCATCTCTTGCGCGAGCGCCTTCATCTCCTGCTCGGTGGCGACGGCCATCGCGCGCCGTTCCTCCGCCTTTGCCTGGGCGATCTTGAGGTCGGCGTCGGCCTGGTCGGTCTGCAGCTCGGCGCCGATGTTCTTCCCGACGTCGATGTCGGCGATGTCGATGGAGAGGATCTCGAAGGCGGTGCCGGAGTCGAGGCCTTTTTCCAGGACGACCTTGGAAATGGAGTCGGGATTTTCCAGCACTTGCTTGTGGGAGATGGCCGAACCGATCGAGGAGACGATCCCCTCGCCGACGCGCGCGAGGACGGTCTCCTCACCGGCGCCGCCGACGAGCTGGCGGATGTTCGCGCGGACGGTGACCCGCGCCTTGGCGATGAGCTGTATCCCGTCCTTGGCCATGGCGGCGACGGGCGGCGTGTCGATCACCTTGGGGTTGACGCTCATCTGGACGGCCTGGAACACGTCGCGCCCGGCGAGGTCGACGGCCGTGGCGATCTGGAAGGTGAGGTCAATGTTCGCCTTCGACGCGGAGACGAGGGCGTTGACCACCTGCTGGACGTGCCCGCCGGCCAGGTAGTGGGCCTCGAGCAGGTCAGCCTTCAGGGGTAATCCCGCCTTTTTCCCGATGATCATCGCTTCAACGATCACGGAGGGGGGGACGCGCCGCCAGCGCATGAGCACCAGTTGTATGAGCGATACCTTCACGTCCGATACCAGCGCCCGGAACCACAACCCGATGGGGATGAAGTAAAAGATGATCCAGAGTAAAAACAGGGCGCCAATGATGACGACCATTAAGAAAATGTAGTTGTCTTCCATAGTTATTTAGTTTTTAGTTTGACGATTACTTTGCTTTTAAGGACTTTCACGATGACGACCTCGCTGTTCGCGTCGACGTAGCCGTCCAGGGACTGGGCCTCCATGATGGCGTCGCCGACGCGCACCTTGCCCATCGGGGCGAGTCGCCCGAGGCAGACGGCGATATCGCCCTCGCGTACCTGCTCGTCGACGCCCTCGACGGTGCTGTCGATGCGCGCCTCGAGTTGGAGGCGTTTCCACGTTTTGGCGCGCAGGGCGTAGAAGGTGGCGGCAAACCCGGCGACGGCAATGCCCAGCAGGGAGAGGTGACCGGCCACGCGGCCCAGCGACGTGTAGGCGATGTAGACGGCCACGGCCACGCACGCGAAACCGATGATCCCCACGACGTTCACGCCGGGGAAAACGAGAAATTCAAGAAGTATGAGCGCGAAGCCCACGATGACCAGCACGATAAGTATTAACCATTCCATGTTATGTCGCGTTACGTTTTTTTTGCCCGCTAAAGGTAGTGATTTATTTCACATTTTTCACGCCTCGCGGGAATTTCTCGATTATTTTACGCCGGCCTCGCGCGCTTGCCGCAGGGAGAAGTTGACGCGCCCGCGCGCCTTGTCCACGCGCAGCACCCTGACCATCACCTGCTGGTGCAGGGCGAGCACCTCCGCGGGGTTGGCGATGTACCTGTCCGAGATCTCGGAGAGGTGCACCAGCCCGTCCTGCTTGATGCCGACGTCCACGAAGGCGCCGAAGTTGGTGATGTTGGTAATGATGCCCGGCAGGATCATCCCCTCGCGCAAGTCGTCGATCCCGCGGATATTCTCGTCGAAATCGAAAGGCTTGGCCAGCGCCCGCGGGTCGCGCCCGGGCTTCTTTAGCTCCTCGATGATGTCCCGGAGGGTCGGCAGGCCCACGCGCTCGTCCACGTAGCGGGAGAGGTCTATCGCGGCGCAGGCCTGCTCGTTGCCGATGAGGGCGGCGAGGGGGATACCCAGGTCGCTGGCCATGCGCCGGACGACGGGGTAGGACTCGGGGTGGACGGCGGAGTTGTCCAGCGGGTTGCTCGACCCTTCCACGCGCAGGAACCCGGCGCTCAACTCGTAGGCTTTCTCGCCCATGCGCTTGACGTTTTTGAGATCGCGCCTGTCGCGGAAGAGGCCATGCTCGCGGACGTGCTCGACGATGTTGGCGGCCAGGACCGGCCCCAGCCCGGAGACGCGCGCGAGCAGGTGGATCCCGGCGGTGTTCACGTTGACGCCCACGAGGTTGACGCACGACTCCACGACCCGGTCGAGGCTCTCCTTGAGGCGGGGCTGGTCGACGTCGTGCTGGTATTGCCCCACGCCGATGGACTTGGGGTCGATCTTGACCAGCTCGGCCAGCGGGTCGATGAGGCGGCGACCGATGGATACCGCCCCGCGGACGGTTACGTCGTGGTCGGGGAACTCTTCCCGCGCGATTTTCGAGGCGGAGTAGATGGAGGCGCCGTTTTCGCTGACGGAGAACATGAGCACCTCGCGGTCGTAGCGCGTCTGCCGGGCGAGGTTCTCGGTCTCGCGCCCGGCGGTGCCGTTGCCGATGGCGATGGCCGCGATCTTGTAGGCGCTGGTCAGCGCCGCGAGCTTGGCGGAGGCCGCTTTCCACTCGGAGCGCGGGGGATGGGGGTAGATGGTCTCGTTGTGCAGCAGGTGACCGGCCTCGTCCAGGCAAACCACCTTGCAGCCAGTGCGGTAGCCGGGATCGATGGCCAGTACCCGCTTGTTGCCCAGGGGAGGCGAGAGCAGGAGCTGGCGCAGGTTGGCGGCAAAAACCTTGATGGCCTCCTCGTCCGCCTTTTGCTTGCCGGACTGGAGGTATTCCGACTCGATGGAGGGGAGCAGGAGGCGCTTGTAGCCGTCGCGCACGGCGGCGCTCACGTGCGTCGCGCAGTCGTTTTTCGCCTTGACGTGCCGTTTTTCCAGGGCGAGGATGGCCTCGTCGTCGGGGATCTCGATGCTTACCCTCAGGAAACCGGCGCCCTCGCCCCGGCGGACGGCCAGCATCCGGTGGGAGGGGACGCGCCGCAGGGGTTCCGTGTACTCGAAGTAGTCGGAGTACTTTTCTCCCTCCGCCTCCTTGCCTTTTATCACCTTGGATACCAGCACCGCCGACCGGTCGAAGAGGCGGCGCACCGCGTTCCGGGAGCGCTCGTCCTCGCTCACCTGCTCGGCGATGATGTCCCGCGCCCCTTGGAGGGCCTCTTCCTCGTTCGCCACGCCTTCCCGCACGAAACTTGCCGCCTTGTCCCGCGCCGCGCCCGGTTCCTGCCGCGTCAGCCATGCTGCCAGCGGCTCTAATCCCCTGGCCTTGGCCTTCGAGGCGCGCGTCTGCTTCTTGGGCTTGTAGGGCAGGTAGATGTCCTCCAACTCCCGGGGATCCGCGCACGCCTCGATCTGCTCCCGCAGGGGGGGCGTTAATTTCTCCTGCTGCTCGATGCTGTCGAGCACGGTCTTTTTCCGCTTTTCCAGTTCCTTGAATTGCTCGTATAACGCGCTCGCTTGCTCGACTTGCACCTCGTCCATGCTCCCGGTCATCTCTTTCCGGTAGCGGGCGATAAAGGGGATGGTCGCTCCCTCGTCCAGTAGCGTCAACAGGTTCTTGACGTGGCGGCTATCCAAGCCGCTTTTCCCGGCCACGTGGGCCACGGGATTCATGTAATATGCCATAACTCTTTTACTTTTTATCCGGCGAAGATACGCCTTCTCCGCGTTAATCACTACCTTTACCGCTCGAAAAAAACGATTATGATCGAGATTACAGGAATAAAAAAGAGTTATGGCGACTTGCAGGTGCTAAAGGGGATTGATCTCGTCATCCGGGAGGGGGAGGTCGTGACCATCGTCGGGCCGAGCGGGGCGGGCAAGAGCACCTTGTTGCATATCCTCGGCACGCTGGACAGCCCCGACGAGGGGGAGGTCTTGTATGACGCGGTCAACGTCGCCCGCCTCTCGCGCAACAAGTTGTCGACGTTCCGCAACGGCAACATCGGTTTCGTCTTCCAGCACCATCGCTTGCTGCCCGAGTTCACGGCGCTGGAAAACGTCTGTATCCCCGCGTGGATCAAGGGTAACGGGCGGCGCGAGGCGGAGCAAAAAGCGCGGGACTTGCTGCAACTGCTGGGCCTTGCCGAACGGCTCGCCCACAAGCCGAACGAGCTTTCCGGGGGAGAGCAACAGCGGGTGGCGGTGGCGCGCGCCCTGATCAACGCCCCCCGGGTGGTGCTGGCCGACGAGCCTTCCGGGAACCTCGACTCGCGCAATAAAGACGAGTTGCACCGGCTGTTTTTTACCTTGCGGGAAAAATTGGGCCAGACGTTTGTCATCGTCACGCACGATTCCTCGTTGGCTGCCATGTCCGATCGCCAGGTACACTTGCGCGACGGGATGATCGAAAATTAATGAAATAGTCTTGCAAATTTCCACGTTTTCATTTGCTAATTCGCGCATTGTTCGTACATTTGCCTCCTCGAATTAAAAACAAACTATCGTTTTATAATAGCTTATTTACATGAAGTATACAGAAGAGCTGGATCAAGTGAGTTATTGTTTAGGATTAAGCATGGCGAGTAACCTTATCTCCTCCGACGTCCGCGCGTTGAACGTGGAGGCGTTCACGGAGGCGTTGCGCGCCGCGTACGCGGGGGAAACGCCGGAGATCGCCCCGGAGGAGGCCAACAAGGTGTTGCAACGCTTTTTCGCGCGGCAGCAGGCGGCAAAGGGCAAGGACGCGCGGGAGAAGGGCAGCCTCTTCTTGCGGGAGAACAAGGGCAAAAGCGGGGTGACGGAGTTGCCCAGCGGCCTGCAATACAGGGTGATCGCGGAGGGCAAGGGAAATATCCCGCGCGGCGCCGACAAGGTGAAGTGCCATTACGAGGGACGGTTGGTTGGCGGGGAGGTTTTTGACTCCTCCTACCGGCGCAAGCAACCGGCCGAGTTCCCGGTGAACGGCGTCATTCAAGGGTGGGTAGAGGCGTTGCAGATGATGCCGGTAGGTTCCAAGTGGCAGCTCTTTATCCCGCCGGAACTTGCGTACGGGAGCCGCGGCGCGGGACAATCGATCGGGCCGAACGAGACCTTGATCTTTGACATTGAATTATTGGATATCGTATAATTTTTTTTAACAACTAAAACTATGAACACAAAGTTTTTTATCTTAATCCTGTCCATTGTTACGTTGGCTTTCACTAGCTGCTGTAACTACACGCAAACGAGCACTTCTCTGAAGAGTGACACCGATACGGCTTCTTTTTATATCGGTTATAACTTCGGGGGACAGTTCAAAACCACGGGCATCAAGCCTAACCTGGAGGCGTTTATCGCTGGCGTTAACGTTGCCTTGCAGTCGAAGGACGCCCCTGCTGACCCGCAAGCCATGAGCATGTACGTGAACGCTTACGTCCAGAAGGCGATGGCGGCAAAGGCCGAGCAAACCAAGAAGGACGGCGAGGAGTTCCTCGCGAAGAACAAGGAGAAAAAAGATGTCACGACCACCGAGAGCGGCCTGCAGTACAAGGTCGTGACCGCCGGTAGCGGCGCCATCCCGGCGGCAACGGACCGCGTGAAGGTGCACTACAAGGGCACGCTCCTGGACGGCACCGAGTTTGACTCTTCCATCGAGAGGGGCGAGCCTTTCGAGTTTGAAGCGGGTAGCGGCGTGATCACCGGCTGGTCGGAAGCCATCCAGTTGATGCCCGTCGGCTCCAAGTGGACGTTATACATTCCCGCGGAACTGGCTTACGGCGAGCGGGGTACCTACGGCGGCCCCATCGGCCCGAACGAGACGCTTATTTTCGAGGTGGAACTGTTGGAGATCGTCGCCCCGGTCCCTGACGGCGAGGAAGGCGGTCACGAGGGACACAACCACGAATAATCCGCAATGATCACGCGAAAAAACAAGCCCACCTCGTGGAGGGCTTGTTTTTCATAAAATTATACCCATGAACTACGAGATTACCGGAAAATTGATCTACAAGGAAGAGGTGCAACACATCAGCGACCGCTTCCAGAAAAGAGAGTTCGTTATCGAGGTGGAGAACGAGCGGAATAGCCAGTGGAACGATTTCGTCAAGATTCAACTTATACAAGATCGGTGCGACCTGCTGGAAAGCATCCAGATGAACGACGAGATCAAGGTCTATTTCAGCATCCGCGGGCGCAAGTGGGAGAACCAGGGACAAGTTTCCTATTTCACCAATCTCGAGGGATGGAGAATAGAGAAAGTGCAACCGCAAGCCCAGCAACCCGCGGGCGTCCCCGCTCCCGAGTATCGCGTGGAGGATATCCCTCCCCCGCCGGAACCGGATGACCTTCCTTTCTGAACTATAAAAGCCGCTTTGTCAGCGGCTTTTGATTTAAAAGGGAAGTACCCCGGCGCCCGTCAACAACGCCACGAGCAAGGTGGTCAAGGAAAGCACGCGAAGCTGGCCGTCCAGCTCCCGGCCATCCCGCCGGAAGACCTCCCGCACGTGGTAACAGAGCAAGGGCAAGGCCAGCAAGAAGAGGTAATCGCGCCACCCCCCGCCCTGGCGCGAAAGGCTCCACGCCAAGAGGCACCCCACGCCCGCGAGCAGCAAGCCGAGGTGGTATAGCTTGGCGCGCCGCGCCCCCAGCATCACCGGGAGCGTGCGCTTGCCGCACGCCGCGTCGTTTTGGATATCCCTCATGTTATTCAAGTTTAGTACCATTACCGAAAAGGCGCCTATCGCCGTGGCCGGTAGCAAGTAACGCGCCGCCATCGTCCCGGTCATCGCGAAATAACTCCCCAGCACGCTGACCCACCCGAAGAAGATCATCACGAACAGGTCGCCCAGCCCCCGGTAGCCGTAAGCCCGGCGTCCCACGGTATATTTCACGGCGGCAACGATCGCTGCCCCGCCGGTCAGCAACAAGATCGCACCCCGCACGTCCAGCCACCCGGCAAACGCCTCGCAGACCAGCAGGCACCCGGCGACGACCGCCACGCCTCCCGCCACCGCCATCGCCCTGACCAGATCCCTCGCCTCCAGCGCACCTCCTTGCAGGCTGCGCACTGGGCCTAAACGTTGCGCGTTATCCGTACCCTTTTTCATGTCGCCCACCTCGTTCGCAAAGTTCGCCAGCACCTGCAACGCCAGCGTCGTCACCACCGCCCACGCGAATACCCCGCGCTTGAAATCACCTTCTCCCGCCGCCAGCAGGCTCCCGAGCAGTACCCCCGCCACGGAGAGCGGCAGCGTCCGCACCCGCGCGCTCACGACGTAGGCCCTTAACTTCCGCCCCTTAAACCAGCTTGATTTCATCGTCCGCGATGTAGATCACGCCCCGCCGGAACAGGGCGCCCGCCGCCTTCTTGTAATTTTTCTTGCTGCAACCGAACAGGGCGTGAATCTCTTCCGGCGCGCTCTTATCGGAGACTTTCAGCCGGCCTCCCCGCTCTTCCAACCGCTCCAACATGCGTTGCGCCACGCGCTCGATCTCGTGCGCCCCGTCATTCCGCTGCAGGGAGCAGTCGATCTTCCCGTCCTCCCGCACGCGCTTGATGTACCCCGTCACCTGATCGCCGACGCGTAGCGGCCGGAACACCTCGTCGCGGTAGATCATCGCCTCGTGCGCCTTGTTCACGATCACCCGGAAGCCCAAGTCCGTGGCCTCGGCCACGATCAGTTCCACTTCCTCGCCCGGCGCGTAAGTCACCGGTTGCCGGTTCAGGAAGCGGCCCCACCGGGCGGAGGCCACGATCCGGTCGGTCGTCTCGTCCACGTAAACGTGCACGAGATATTCCCGCCCGACGACCATCGGTTCCCGCTGTTCCCGGAAGGGCACGAGCAAATCCTTGCGCAACCCCCATTCCAAGAAAGCCCCCACGCGGCTCGTCCCCGCCACCTTCATCAAGGCGAAATCGCCCACCACCGCGACGGGCCGCTCCATCGTCGCGATGATCCGGTCTTCCGAGTCAAAATAGATAAATACTTCCAACTCGTCCCCTTCTTGCGCGTGCTCTTTCACTCCCGCCGCAGCGCTCGCATTGGGCAGCAAGATGTCGCCCCAGCGCTCTCCACCGTCGAGGTAGAGGCCGATTTCCACCACCCGCTCCACCGTCAGGCGGTTATACGTTCCTAATTTTATCATGATATTGATGTTTTTACGCCGCGAAGATAATCCAAATGATTGATAACGCACGCACGGCGGGAAAAACGAGCGTGTTTCAATTTATCGCATTTAACTCGCTCGCGGGACGGCCTGTAATCAATTATAAACCGTCCTTTAGTTTATAGATTTCATCTAACGGCAGACCCGTGAATTTGCTGACATCCTCCGGTGACACGCCTTGTTTTAATGCATTAACGGCGATTCTGGCCGTGGCTTTTGCATTTCCTTCTTCACGCCCTTTTTCAAGTCCTTCCTTGAGTCCTTGTTTAAGTCCTTTCTCAAGTCCTTGTTTAAGTCCCTTTTTAAGTCCTTTTTCGAGTCCCTTTTCGAGTCCTTCTTCTATAAAATCGGACAGCGCGCTACGTTCGTCCATCACGGCCATGATAGCATCATCGTAGGCGAGGAGCTGGCTTTCGCTATACGCGCCGATTTCCGCGTACTGCACGGCTTCGCTGATATTCTTGTCGGACAACAGCTCGGGTGGCGCTTCTACCGTCGACTCGTTGATTTCCGTCAGGAAGCGCAGCCACAGCTCGTGCAACTTGCGCGTGGCGCGGGTATTCGGCTTGAACTTCGGGAGCTCTATGAAGATAAGTTCCAGTCCATCTATCCGTTTTTCCGTGTGCTGGACGTTCACGATTTTATAGTGGTGATAATACTCCTCCTTCATCTCCGGCGACTTCTCGAAAATATCGTTCACGAAATTGATGGCATACACGGGGTACAGCAACTTGTATTTCTTCGCCTTCCCGAGTTGCCTGACGTATGCCTTGGAGGCGTTGAGCAGCACCCGGCTCTTGAAACTTTCCGTCCAGTACATCTGCATCTCGACGATAAACTGCCGGTTATAATTGTCCGTGCACCGGACGTCCACCACGGAATGTTTCAAGTTCCCGATGCGGGGTATCAGGTCGCCCGTCTCGTACTCGATGCTGACCACCTTCCGGTCTTCCTCGAACGGGAGCATGCTATTGATAAGGCTTATGCACAAGTTCTTGTGCTCGCCGAAGATCAGCTTGAAAGGCAAATCGTACTTGGGGTCTAGATATCGTCCCATGATATTTTTTTTAATTTATACGACCACAAAGATACGCTTTTATTTCGATCAGCGATTTTTTTAATTCACAAATGACGGGGCGCGAAGCGTTTTCACCTGAAACGCACCCGGGAAAACGCCCGCCGCCCGGGGCTTACATCCCGTCAATCTCGAGATCAAAGCCCCACCTCGCGTCCTCGGGGACGCGGGTGATCATCTCGTACTCGTTATCGTCCCAGTTCTCTTTTTCGATTATCTTTTCGTACATCACGTTCCACCCCGCTTTCAGTTGCGCGTCGTAAGTCCATGTCCCTTCGTCGTCGGTAACGGAACCCGAGATCTCCACCTCCCCGTCCGCGTAGACGAGGTACCCTTTCCACTCCCCGCTCCCGTGATAAAAGTCGCCGAGGTATTGCCCCTCCCGGTACGCCTCAAGGTACGTCGTGGTCAGCTTCACCTTGGGATCGCTCACCATCAAGCCCTCCGGTATCCCGCCGCGCTCGATCGCGCTGAGGAACTCGTCGTCGACGCTCGCCGGGAGCATTAGCGTGAACCCGTTGACGCCAAAAAGCGTCTCCACGAACGCGTGGTCATCGTCAGTCACCAGCTTGATCGCGCACCCGACGAGGTTAAGGCTATCCCCGCCCCCGTTTTCGAGGGTGACCGTGATCGCGTTGTCGTGGATCACGCCGTGAGGCGTCTCCTCCTCGTTGTCGTCCTTGCCGCACGAGACGGCCGTCGCGGCAAATGCTGCCATCGTCAGCATGATTGCCATGATTTGCAAAGAATTTCTCATGATTTACCATTTAACGTGTATAAAAAAACATCACCTTACCCCGCGAAGATAGTTTAAATTAATGACAATACGCGCCCGGCGCGGGAAACAAGTGAAAATTGGCCGCCGCGTGGGGACAAAAAAAGAGGATTTTCCCGCGATTAACGGGAAAATCCTTGCATGTCGTCCGGCCCGGGAGCCTTGTCTTTTATCCGCGCCCCGGCCTTGCTCGTGCTCGCCCGGGGCCTACTTTTCTATTTTCCGGAATCAAAATACCACTTTGCCCCGGTGGGAACGCTGGTAGTATACTCGGCTTCTCCCCCGTCTCCTTTTTCGGTGTATTTTTCATACGCCGTGTTCCATCCCTTTTTCAGTTGCAGCTTATAAGTATACTTCCAGCCGCCTTCCTCGGTAAAAGACCCCGTGACGTTTAGATCCCCGTCCACGTAGAGCAGGCTCCCGCTCCATTCCCCGACTCCATGATAAAAATCACCCAGATACGTCTCTCCCTTGTACGCTTCCAAGTATACATTAGCTACTTTTACCGCGCGATTGCTTACAGTTAAACCTTCGGGGACTTCATCGAAAGGAGCGCCGAGGAGCGAGGCGTTGACGCTGGCCGGGAGTTTGAGTTCGAACCCGTTGCTGCCATAAGTCGTCGTCATGAGCGTGACGTCGTCTTTGTCATCCGAGTAGCCTATCAATTTCACGGTGCACCCCGCGAGGGTCGCGTCGTTCGCGACGGCAACGGTGACCTCGTTATTTTTGGTCACCCCGTTCCCGTTGTTCGCCCCGTTGTCTTTCTCGTCATCGCCATCCTTGCTGCACGAGACGTTTGCCGCGGCAAATGCTGCTATCGTCAGCACGCTTGCCATGATTTTCAAAAAATTTCTCATCTTACTTTGTTATTTATGTGTGTTAAAAAAAATATTTACTTCAAGGGATAATCGCCTCCATGATCTCGCTCCACGGGCCTTTCACGCCGCGGGTGTTCTCCCAGCGCGTGGCGAAATAGAGGGTCTTCCC
>JAISAV010000241.1 GCA_031266545.1 Odoribacteraceae bacterium
TTCGTAAGGCGCTGGACATGTGCGAAGAAGGCGCCTTCTCGGAACAGGATTTAGCGGCCTACGACAAGTACTGGGACTCCATCCGCGTCGAAAACTCCCTGATACTCGAATACACGGACAAAGGCGAGGCGAAAGGCCGGGCGGAAGGCCGGGCGGAAGGTCGGGCAGAAGGTTTAGCGGAAGGTTTAGCGGAAGGTTTAGCGGAAGGTGAAGCAAAAGGCGAAGAGAAGCGTTTAATCGATGTCGTGCTCAACTGCAAGCATAACGGTTTCTCTATGGATCAGATACAGGTGATTACCGGTTGCGGCGAGGAAAAGATCTTAGAAATCCTGCGATCGAGTGCTGGGGAATGAACCGGGGCCGGGCGCCTTTCATGCCCGGGAATGTTACCAATTTTTTGTATCAAGTAAAGATTAAGGAGGACGAGTGATCAACTTCGCTCCTTTCGATACTCCTTATTTAACCTGAGTTCGGGATAAGAAATCATGATGAATCGGTTATTTGTTGTCCATAGGGCATCCATATCAATAGAAAAACGGCCTTTCTCCCCACGCAACCCCGTCTGGGCATAGCCGTCAGATTAAGGGCTGAAGGCCCGCCATAACCCGGCCCAACGCATCACGAAGGCGTATCTATTTACCCAACGTGACGCGTTGGGCCGGGTTATGGCGGGCTTTCAGCCCTTCTCGCCAAGCTTAACCACTAACCATTAACCACTAACCACTACAGCGGCCCGGCGGCGTTATTCCATCCCGGCGTCTCCTCGTGCAGCAGGTGGCGGACGAAAAAGTCGCGCCGCTTGCGCTCGCCGTAGGCGCCGCCCATCGTGTGGCGCTGGTTGGGCAGTAGCACGTACTCGAACTCCTTGTTGGCCTTGATCAGGGCGTTGACGACTTGTACCGTGGAGGAAGGATCCACGTTATCGTCCAGCTCGCCGAGGATGAGCATGAGCTTGCCCTCGAGGCGGTGGGCGTTCACCACGTTCGAGCACTCCTCGTACTCCGCGCCCACGGGGTAGCCCATCCACTGCTCGTTCCACCAGATCTTGTCCATGCGGTTGTCGTGGCACCCGCAGGCGGAGACGCTCACCTTGTAGAAGTCGGGGTGGAAGAGCACGGCGCCCATCGCACTCTGCCCGCCGGCCGAGCAGCCGTAGATGCCCACCCGCTCGACGTCCATCTCGGGATGCGCAGCGGCGGCGGCCTTCATCCACGCGACGCGGTCGGGGAAACCGGCATCTTTCAGGTTCTTCCAGCAGACGTCGTGAAACTTCTTGGAGCGGTTGGCCGTGCCCATGCCGTCGATTTGCACCACGATAAAGCCCAGTTGCGCCAGCGCGGCGTCCACCGGGGCGATGGTGAAGGACTTGGGCACGAACGAGTCGTGTGGGCCGGCGTAAATATACTCGATCACGGGGTACTTCCTGCCCGGGTCGAAGTCGACGGGGCGCACGATCACGCCCCAGATGTCCGTCGCGCCGTCGCGCCCTTTCGCGTGGAAGACTTCCGGCGCCCGCCACCCGGCGGCCACGGCCTCGCCAACGTCCGCCCGTTCGAGTTCCAGCACGACGACGCCGTCCGAGGCCCGCCGCAGCACCGTCACGGGGGGCAAGTCCACCCGCGACCAGTTGTCCGTGAAGTAGCCCCTGTCCCCGGAGAACGCCACCCGGTGGTTACCGTTCTCCGGGGTCAGGCAGAGCAGGTCGCCGGTGTCGATGTCGACCCGGTAGATTTTTTCGAGGTAGGGATCCTCGCCCGCGTCCCGCCCGCAGCCCACGAGGTAGACGTGCCGTCGTCGCTCGTCCGCAAAGAGCACGCGCTTGACGACCCACTCCCCGGCGGTGACCTGCCGCTTGACGGCTCCGGAGGAGGCGTCGTAGAGGTAGAGGTGGCGCCAGCCGTCCCGCTCGGAGATCCAGAGCAGCTCGTCGCTCTCCAACAGGTCGTGGCGGGAGAGCGCGTTGTAGTGGACGAACGTGGGCGATTTCTCCGTCACGAGGGCGCGGGCGCGGGCGGTGTCGCCGGTCACCTTGTAGACGATGTACTCCTGGTGTCCCCGCCTGTTGTAGTCGAACGTGAAGGAGCCGCTGCCCGGGTGCCAGCGCACGTTTTCCACGCTGAACTGCGCCGCCGGGTCGTCAAAGATGACGTCCACCTTCCTCCCCTCCCCCGGCAGGAAGAGCACGGGCAGGCGGACGGGCAGGGCGTCCCCCGGCTTGACGTAATCGATCTCCTCCATCGAGGGCTGCACGCGGCCGGGGGGGGCGGCCACCACGGTGCGCAGTTTGCGCGTCCACGCGGGGCGGTACTTGCACGAGACCAGTTTCTTGGAATCGGGCGACCAGACGATCCGCGAGGAGTAATACTCGCCCGCGGAGCCGTCGTGGCTCAGTTGCCGCGTCTCGTTTGTCGCGATCTCCCGCACGAAAAGGTTGCCCTCGCGGATGAAGGCCTCCCGCGAGCCGTCCGGGGAGGGGACGGGCGCCTTCCCGTCCTCGAGGTCGATCTTGCCCCAGTGCTCGCCCCGGCGCGGCCACTCCCTCGCCGCCTCTCGCGCGGTGACGCGGCGGCGGGCGAGGTCGTAGGTGTAGGTCGTGTCCCCGAAGGCCGTGAACTTGATCTTCTCGAGGCCCTTCTCGAAGGTGATCGCCGGGAAGGGGAGCCGCCGGGGATCCACTTCCACCCCGCGCGCGGCGCCCAGGGCGCGGGCCAGCGCCACGGGGTCGAAG
Source organism: Odoribacteraceae bacterium (assembly GCA_031266545.1). Taxonomy (GTDB): domain Bacteria; phylum Bacteroidota; class Bacteroidia; order Bacteroidales; family Marinifilaceae; genus JAIRKS01. Next base: position 2,729 of record JAISAV010000241.1, read on the forward strand.
GCGCGTTTCTTCTCCCTTTTATCGGCGTCCACCAGCATGAACTCCGTCCCGCCGGGGGTCTTCACGCTGTACCAGAAATGGCGCGTCCCCTCGATCCACGCGGGGGCGACGTCGCCGCGGAAATACAGGTCGCCATACTTTTGCCTGAAGGCGTCGGCCTCCCGGTACTTTTCGCGCAAGTCCCGCGCGCTCGTGCCGCCGGCGACGAGCAGCGCGATGATGAACAGGTAATGTTTGATCATGATCTTCAAGTTTTAAGCGAGCGTCTGCCCGGTTCGGTTGATAATCTCGTTTTGTAAATCCTCGCCGAGGTCGTTGAAATAGTCGCTGTACCCGGCCACCCGCACGATCAGGTCGCGGTACTTTTCCGGGTGCTTCTGCGCGTCGCGCAGCGTGTCGGCGTCCACCACGTTAAACTGGATATGGTGGCCGTCCATCCGGAAGTAGGCGCGGATCAGGCTCACGACCCCCGCGCATCCCTCCTCCGTGGCGAGGATCGAGGGGGTGAACTTCTGGTTGAGGAGCGTGCCGCCGGTCTTGACGTGGTCGATCTTGGCGGCGGAGCGGATGACGGCGGTCGGGCCTCTCGTGTCGCTCCCCTGCACGGGGGAGATCCCCTCGGAGAGCGGCTTGCGAGCGTTCCGCCCGTCCGGCGTGGCCCCGGTCACGCTCCCGAAGTAGACGTGGCAGGTGGTGGGCAGCATGTTCACCCGGTAGTCCGCGCCGCGGGGGGACTTGTACCCGGTCACGGCGTCGTGAAACAGGTTGAAGACGGCCACCTGCTGCGCGTCGGCGTAGTCGTCGTCGTTGCCGTACTTCGGCGCGTGGTAGAGCAACTCGCGCCGCAACGCCTCGTGCCCGGCGAAATCCGCCCGCAACGCTTCCAGCAGGGTTTGCATGGAGAACGTGCGGCGCTCGAAGACGTGGTATTTCAGCGCCGTCAGCATGTCGGTCACGCTGCCCAGCCCGACGCCCTGCACGTAGCTGGTGTTGTAGCGCGCGCCGCCGCACGTGTAATCCTTCCCGTTCCGGACGCAATCCTCGATGAGCACCGAGAGGAACGGGACGGGCATGTGGCGCATGAAGACGCGCTCGATGAGGTTGTTGCCCGCGATCTTCACCCGCGTGAAGTGGATCACCTGCCGGCGGAAGGCCTCGAAAAGTTCCTCGTAACTCGTGAAGCCCGTCGCCCGCCCGGTGCGGGGGCCGAGCTGCTTGCCCGTCCGGGGGTCGAGGCCGTCGTTCAGCGTCAGTTCCAGCACCTTGGGCAGGTTGAAGTAACCCGTCAGGATGTAGGCCTCCGTGCCGAAGGCCCCCGTCTCCACGCAGCCGGAGCAGCCGCCGCGCCGGGCGTCCTCCACCCGCTTCCCGGCGCGCAGCATCTCCTGCACGATGGCGTCCGTGTTAAAGACGGAGGGCTGCCCGAAGCCGGTCTTGATGATCTCGACGGCGGCGCGGATGAAGCGGTCGGGGTTTTTCTTGCTGACCTGTATCATGGAGCCGGGTTGCAGCAGCCGCATCTCCCGGATGACGTCCAGCAGGATGTACGACATCTCGTTCACGCCGTCCGACCCGTCCTCCTGGACGCCGCCGAGGTTGACGAGGCAGAAGTCGGTGTAGGTGTTGCTCTCCTCCGCCGTCACGCCCACCTTGGGGGGCGCGGGGTGGTTGTTGAACTTGATCCAGAAGGATTGCAACAGCTCGTGCAGTTCCTCCTCCGCGAGCGTGCCCGCGTCCCGCTCCGCGCGGTAGAGGGGGTACAACACCTGATCGAGGCGTCCCGGGTTAAACGAGTCCCACGGGTTCAGCTCGGTCACCACCCCGAGGTGTATAAACCAGTAGTGTTGCAGCGCCTCGTGCACCGTCCGGGGGGCGCGCGCGGGAACCGCCCGGCAGACGCTGGCCATCCGTTCCAGCTCCGCCGCCCGCCGGGGATCCGTCTCCCGCCGGGCCAGCCCTTCCAGCGCCGCCGCGTGGCGCCCGGCGTAAGCGATCAGGGCGTCGCACGCGATCTCCATCGCCTCCCACTCCTCCAGCTTGTCCGCGGCGGCCGGGTCGCCCAGCAGGTCGACGGCGGCGCGCTCCCGCTCGATTTCCAGCTTCACGTCGAGCAACCCCGTCCGGAACATTTTCATGCCAAGCACGGTGTGACCCGGCGCGCGCTGTTCCTGAAACTCGGTGAAGATCCCGGCCTCGTACGCCTCCTTCCACTCCCGCGGCAGGCGGTCGAAGAGGCGGTCGCGGTTGGCGCGCCCCTGCCAGAAGGGGATGATCACCTCCCGGTACGCCGCGCGGGTCTCCTCGTCGGAGGTAAAGGAGACCTTCGGGCGGCCGTGGAGGATCTCGAGGTCGCGTTCGGTGTGCAGGCAAATCTCCGGGTAGGTGGGGGTCGCCTTCGGCGCCGGGCCGCGTTCCCCGACGATCAGCTCCCCGTCGTTGATGCAGATCGCCTTGCGCTCGAGGATGTACTTCAAGGCCAGCGCGCGCTGCACCGGCACGGGTTTCGCGTCGGCGACGCCCGAGCGGTAAAACTCGGTGAGCAGCAAGGCCCGCTCCGCGGAGATGCGGTTCTCCGCTCGTAAACTCTGTTCTCTTAATCGTTTGATCCTGTTACTTATTTTCATGCTCTTGTTTTTTTAATTAGGATACTTCGAAACCCGCCTCGCGAAACCAACCCCTGATCTCCTCCATCTCCTCCTCGCGCGGGACGGGCGTGTCGTCCATCTCGTACGTTCGCCCGAGCCGGGCGTACTTACCCGCCCCGTGGCGGTGGTAGGGCAGCAGTTGCACCCGCGAGAGGGAGGGCATCTCCCGCAGAAAGGCCGCGATCTCCCGCACGTCCTCCCGCCCCGCGTTCACCCCCGGGATCACCGGCACGCGGATGATCACCTCCGCGCCTTGCCGCACGATCCGCCGCAGGTTGCCGGCCACCAGTTCGAGGCCGTCGCCCGCGTGGCGTTTGAATTTCTCCGGGTTCAACGTCTTTAGGTCGTAGAGGAAGAGGTCTGTCCAGCGACAGATCTCCTCCAACCGCTCTACGCGCGCCGCCCCGGCGGTGTCGAGGCAGGTGTGCATCCCCAGCCGCTTGCAGCGCTCGAGGCAGGCCGCGAGAAAACCGGCTTGCAGCAGGGGTTCGCCCCCGGAGAAGGTCACCCCCCCGCCCGACTCCTCGTAAAAGAGCAGGTCTCTCGACGCCAGCTCGACCGCCTCGTCCACCGTGAGCCGGTAGCCCACCTCCCGCTCCTCCTCGCCCGCCCGGGCGGGACGCATCACGACCCGTCCCCCGGGCTGGCTCTCCGGGTTATGACACCAGCGGCAACGCAAGCGGCATCCCTTGAAGAAA
>JAISAV010000259.1 GCA_031266545.1 Odoribacteraceae bacterium
TGCATGGGGCTGCCCGGGATCGCCAGCGGCCAGGGCACGGGCAAGATCTCGGGAATCGTCACGGACGAGAACAAGGTTTCCCTCCCGGGCGTGCACGTCTACGTGAAGGGCGACTTTAGCACGGGGAAGGCGACGGATCTCAACGGGCGTTACGAGGTGAGCGCGCCGGGGGACGCCGTGCTCGTGTTTAGCTTTATCGGGTACAAGAGCCAGGAGATCGCCACGCGGGGGAAGACGGTGATCAACGTCACCCTCGAGGAGGATATCACGCAGCTCAAGGAGACGGTGATCATCGGCTACCAGACCATCAGTCGCGAGAAGTCGACCGCCGCCATCTCCAGCGTGCGCGGGGAGGTGCTCGAAAATATTCCCGTGCCCAGCGTCGAGATGGCGCTGCAAGGGAAGGTGGCCGGGCTGAACGTGTTGAACATCACCGGCGAGCCGGGGGCGCGCGGCATCGTCACCCTGCGCGGGAACACGAATATCGCCAGCGAGCTGGCGCGGAGTAGCCCGCTGTACGTGATCGACGGGATCGTGATGGACATGGCCGACCTCGGCAATATTGATAACACCGGGACTAACCCGATCGCCGGGATCAACCCCAACGATATCGAGTCGATCGACGTGCTGAAGGATGCCGCGGCGTCGGCCATCTACGGCGCCCGCGCGGCTAACGGCGTGATTATCATCAAGACCAAGACGCCGAGGAACGAGACGCCGCAGGTGCGCGTGAACGCCTACGTGGGCGTCTCCATGAAGCCGACCATGCGTTCTACCCTCGTGGGAACGGCCGAGCGGCGGTTGAAGACGCGCCTGCTCTATCAATACCTCGGCGAAAACGGGTTTTCCGGCCTCAGTTACTGGCTCACGGATAGCCTTAACCCCGCCTTTAATAATAACACGGACTGGCAGGGGATTATCATCCGCAAGGGCGTCATCCGGAATTACGACGCCTCGCTGGCCGCGATGGGGGAGCGACTGGGCTACCGCCTCTCGTATAACCATTACAAGGAGGAGGGGGCCATCATCGGTACGGAGTTCACGCGAAATACCGCCTCGCTCTACTTGAACGCCAAGCCTTACCGCTACCTGAATTTCCTGGCCAACCTCCGCTTCTCGGAGATGGACCGGAAGAAGACGATCGGCTCTAACAACGCGTTTGACTCCTGGACTTTTCCCTCCTCGTTTTTCTACTTGAGCGACGCGGATCTCGATAACCTCAAGGGGAGGAATACCGATCGCCTCGACAAGAATTTCGACCGTGATTTGAGCGCCAATTTTCAGGTGAACGTGGATCTCCCCGCGGGGTTGAAGTGGACGACTTCTTACTCCTTTAATTATAGGACGTCGCAGAATGATTATTTCGTGCCCTCGTACTTGAATAGTAGCAACGCTTACGCCTCGTCCGGCGCCTCGTCGGCGAAGCGATGGGAGATCGAAAATTACGTGCAGTATTACCGCACCCTTGGCGAGGCGCATAACCTGATGGCGTTGGCCGGGCAAGGGGCCGAGTATGTCTATGAGAATAGCCTCTGGGGAGAGGGCAACTATATCGCTTCCAATTCCATCCACACGATCCAGGGCGTGCAGTCCGAGAACTCGAACGCGTATTCTTCGATCCAGGAGCGCTCGCGGCTGTCGTGGTTCGCCCGCGTGAATTACGATTTGAAGGATCGCTACCTCCTCTCCGTCAACTGGCGCGTGGATGGTTCCTCGCGTTTCGGCAAGAACAATCGCTGGGGCCATTTCCCCGCCATCTCCGCCGGGTGGATACTCACGAAGGAGAGTTTCCTGCCGGAGAGCAAGGTGCTCGACTTCCTCAAGGCGCGCGGGAGTTACGGCATCACGGGGAGCGATCCCGCGCGGTATTACGACGCTTACCGGGGGCTGACCCCTTACTTGAATTACCGCGGTTCGAACAACGTCTTCTCGTATAACGGCGAGGGAGGCATCGCCTACGATTTCGGCAATGCCGTGACGTCGAAAGATTTGAGCTGGGAGGAGTCGAAGCAGATGAACGTGGGGCTGGAATCGCACTTCCTGCGCAAGCGCGTCAGGCTGACGGCGGATTATTACGTGCGCGACTCGGAGGAGTTGATCTTTAACTTCTCCCTGCCGGAGACCACCGGTTATTCCGAGGCGAAGAACAACCTCGTCGGGGTGCGCAACAGCGGCTTCGAGTTCCAGTTAAACCTCGACTTGTTGCCCTACACGAGCGATTTCCAGTGGACGATCGACGCCAATATCGCCATCAACAAGAACCAGATCAAGAGCCTGCCGAACGGCAACCGGAGCATCGTCACGGGGCCTGACTGGCAGGAGTATGTCCTGACGGTGGGACGCCCGCTCTACGAGATCACCGGCTGGAAGAGCACGGGGATTTACACGAGCAACGACCAGGTGCCCGTCGACCCGCTGACCGGGAAGCGTATGATTCACTCGGGGTCTAATCCCCTCTACTCGTACGCGAACACCGTGCAGGCGGGGGACATCGCGAACGTCGACCAGAATGGCGACTATAATATCGACAGCAACGACAAGGTGTCGCTGGGAAATCCCGACCCGAAGTATTACGGCGGTTTCACGACGATGCTGCGCTGGAAGACGCTCTCCCTGCGCGTGTTCTGTAATTACGTGATCGAGCGCGCCTTCTGGAACGGCTTCCTCTCCGACCGGATGAACGGCGGGGAATACCGGGACGGGGACTCGTGGGGACGCTATTCCGGTCCCGCGCTGGATTTTGGCGGCCTGACCTACTACACCACGCCGGGACAACCCGCCGACCTGCCCACCTTGATCGACGCCGGGCACATCGACAACGCCCATGTCTCGCACGATATCTACGTGGATGACGGGAGTTTCTTCCGGATCAAGAATATCGCGTTGAGCTATGAATTCCCGAAAAAATGGCTTGACAAGTGGAAGTTGCAACGCCTGCGGGTGTACGGGTACATGGATAACGTCTACGTGTTCTCGCGGAGCGCCACCTACCCGGACCCGGAAAACGTGCCGCCCAACGGCTACGCCAACGGGTCGGAATATCCCCTTCCTCACAAGTTTACCTTCGGGGCGGAAATCACATTTTAACTGGAAAAAGTCATGAAAATAGCAATCAAACAATGTATACAGGCCGCGTGCCTCTGCGTGGCCTTGATGACGGGCGCGTGCTCCGGTTTTTTGGATCGCGAGCCGATCAGCGAGGTGGTTGACGAGTTCTACTGGACGACCCAGGAGGACGCCCGCTCGGCCGTCTCCGGCGCCTACGGCTTGTTGCGCGCCACGCTGGCGAACCATTCCGCGTACTACGCTTACGGGGACGTCGCCGGGACCAATATATTCTCGTCGTACATCGACATTTACCCGGACTGGCCGCAGGTGAACGAGTTCAAGCTGGACTACGCCGTGCCGGCGAGCGACCCGACGCGCCCGATGAAGCAACTGCGCAACTACCAGTATTTTTACCGCCTGGTTAACCAGTGTAACCGGGCGATCAAGAAGATCGGGCAGATGGACGACGGCCTCTTCGACGAGGGGATAAAGGAGCGCCTGGCCGGGGAACTCTATTTCCTGCGGGGGTATGCCTACTTCACCATGTACCGGGTGTGGGGCGAGGTACCCCTCGTGACCGTCTCGCCCGACGACTTGATGAACGCCGCCTACGAGCCGCGCGCGCCGCTGAGCGAGGTGGCGGGGTTGATCTACGGTGATCTCGAGGAGGCGCGGCAACGCTTGCCCTGGCAATATACCAACGCGGGCGAGGCTACCGTTCGCGCCAACCGGGGCGTCGTCTTCGCCACGCTGGCCCACGTGGCCGCGTGGGACGGGGATCATGCCAAGTGCGTCACGGCGTGCGACTCGATCCTCGCCTCGCCACTCTACGCGCTGGAGGAGAGCGCCACGTTGCGAAATATCTACGAGAGTAATTCCAGGGAGTTAATCTTCCAGCTCTACTTCGGTTCCCGCTCGGAGGCCCCGGCGGCGACGTCGAGCGTTTATTACCAGCCGGTCTTCTTCCTCAACGTCCTCGCGTCGCCCTACCTGACCGACGTGATCGACAAGACCCAGGCGAACCTGCAATTGAACGAGATCTTGCTGAACAATACCTTTGCCGACACGACCGACGCGCGGCGCGCGACTTTCTTCGGCACGAGCACCGGGGGCAAGATGATCTGCACGAAATACACCGACATCCAGGAGCTGGGCGGGAACCAGATTTACATCACCAACAACTACGTCATCTTCCGCCTTGCCGACATCATGCTCCTGAAAGCGGAGGCGCTGACCGCCCAGGGGAAGAGCAGCGGCGTGGCCATCTCCTTGTTAAACGAGGTGCGCCGCCGCGCCGGGGTGGCCGACTTTAACGGCTCCACCTCCCTGCAACGGGCGATACTGGACGAGCGTTTCCGCGAGCTATTCCTCGAGGGGCATCGCTTCTTCGACCTGGTGCGCTACTACCGCGTGACGGGCACCTCCCTGTTCGTCAACATCACGGAGGCCGACATGGCACGCGGCAAGCATTACTGGCCGCTCGACCCCGACCTCTTCAGCAATAACAGCGTTATCCGCCAGACCTCTTTCTGGCAGGGAAAGATTTAATCGCAAAATCAAGCACGTATGAAAACACTACAATTCTTCATCGCTATAGGGATCTCGCTATCCTGCTGCACCTCTTGCGTTCAGGAATACTTGAACGACGGGGGAGTACACGACCCGAACGTGGACAAGACGCCTTACGATTTCTTGGCCAGCCACCCCTACCACATGTTTGACACGATCGTCCAGATCATCGATCACTTCGGCCTGAAAGACGAGTTGAACGAGGCCGCCACGGTAGTCATACCGACGGATTTCTCGGTGAGGGCCTTGCTCGATCAACGCACCGCTTACCTGCGCGCCACGTACCTGGACGAGGGACTGGAATACTCGCTCGACTCGATCAAGTTGAAGATGACGGCGGACTCGGTGCGCGTGTATTTCTTCCAGGACAAGATCGAGTTATCCTCCGCGCCCCTCGTGCCCACGGAATACCTCTCTTACTCCGGCGACGGGTCGGGATACGCCCTCTACCGGGCGGAATCGACGAACTCGGCTGACTGGACGCTCCCCAGCCGCATCGTCAACATGACCCTGACGACGAAGCCTTATTTCCTGTACCTGCGGAAGATCATCGGGCAGGAGATCGACCCGGTTGGCGGCAGCGCGGTCATTCCCGTGGAGGAGCGGGACATCACCGCGAGGTGCCAGACCACCGGGATTATCTGCACGCCGACGGGCACCGTGCTCCACGTGTTGGAGAACGGCCACGTCTTCTCGGCCTTTATCGTGAGAACCTTATAAAAAGAAAGCGTCATGAAAAAAGAGATATTGTTATTCGGGTTGCTGGCCGCCGGGATTGCCGCCTGCGACCAGATCGAGGAGGGATACCTGAGCACGAACGTCCACTACGCGCAAAACCCGTTGGAGGTGTCGCAGGGTACCGTCATGTTCTCCGAGGCCCTCGCCGCGGACAACTCCACCAGCCCCCTCCGCGTCGAGCTGCTCGACATCCGCGACGTGCGGACGGGCCAGCACGCGGCCAGCTGGTACGGGGAGAGCGAGGTCTCCTTCTGGCTGGACGAGATCAACTCGGCGACGGACACCACCTGGGAACAAGTCCTGGCCAAGTACTCGCGCAAGCCTTACCCGATTTTCCAGGTGAACCCGGTCGGGGGGCGGCTCGAGTTCACGGAAGGCACGTCGGAAATCCCCCTCGGCGAGTACGAGATCGACGTGAAGGTGAGTAACGTCCGGGGATCGATGATCCTGAAAAACGCCTGCACCATCATCCTCGGGGAGAAAGCCAACTTTTTCGGCGTCGCCGGGGCTTACGACCTGTGGAACACCAGCAATTCCGACACGCGGCTGGACCCGAAGATCGACTACCGCGAGTTGGAGGGGAGCGACCTCGATGCCTTCAAGGCGACGTTGTCCGCCGCCGGCGAGACGTACGACCCGGATTACGGTTACATGATCCTGAAAGTGCTGGACAACTACGGCAATGCTTTCGACTGGACGCCCAGCACCGACCCCATCTCGGGCGGCGAGATCCGCCAGCGTAATTCCAGCGGGGTGGAACAGCGCAACTACGAGCGGAGAAGTCCGTGGCAGAAGATGATCTACACCGACGATGCGTTGATCGCCCCCTTCCCGATGGCCCCCTTCCCGCTGATCAACGCGCCCGACGCCCCCAGCGACGAGATCGCGTACTACCGCATCGTCCCCACCGCCACCAACAAGGGCGTGGATATCTGGCTGCGCTTTAGCTGGGAGATCCTGCGGAAGGGCGTTTTCGAGGTAACTTACCAATTGCTCGGGGCCGACGACACCGGCCTCGTGGAGCGACTCAGGAGGAGATAATAACACCAAACATTCGACATCATGAAAAAGATTATTTACTTGATACTTGGCGGCTTGATAACACTCTTTGCCGCGGGATGCGCGGACAACAACGGCTCGACGGGCGACGACGAGGAATACGCCGCGGGGAGCGCGACGCTCCGCCTCGCGATCGTGGACGAGGCCACGCGGCAGCCGCTTCCCGGCGTGTCCGTGAAGCACGTCCTGCTAAAGATATCCGAGACGACGGGCGACGACGGCCTGGTCACCATCCACCTGCCCCGCGCCCCGCGTGCCCTCGTGGGCCTCGAATTTAGCCACGAGGTTTACGACACTTACGCCACCTCCATCGCCATCGGCGAGGTGGCGGAAGGCGCGAGCAAGGAGGTAAACGCGACGATCGGCCTCAACCTGAAATCGGTGAACTACGTGGCGACGCTCAACGTGGTGGACGACTCCACGTTCTTCCCGGTGCAAGGCATGGCGATCCTGGGATTGCCCACCGGCTCGGACGGCACGAACGCGGAGGGAAGCGTTGAAATTCGCTTCCCAGGCCCGGGCGCTTACGACCTGTCGCTGGCCCACCCGGATTACGACACCCTCGCGTTCCGCGTGCAGGTGCCGGACGAGGGGTTGCCCGGCGAGACGATCCGGGTGGATCTCGGGACGTTAGCCGTCACGATACTGGGCGGTTTCCGGGTGATCGAGGTCAACTTGGCGGGCGAGTATACCACGCAAATCATCGAGGCATCCCGGAACAGGGGCGCGATCTTCGGCACGATCCTCACCAAGTCCGGGTTCATGAACCTCGACCCGTCAGCCTTCGAGTGGAGCTGGGACAGGCGTGCGGATTTCAGCGGCACCGATTTCGATTACGCTTTCTCCGCTTCCGGCACCCAGTGGTGTTACCCGTTATGTTTCAAGCTCTATTACGAGGAGTCGCCTTACGCCGAGGGCTGTTACCGGGTAGAGGTTGTCGCCTTCTTGGAACCGTTCAGCCCGTCCGGCAACCACTCGCTGGCCGACGAATCGTACTACGACTACAAGAAGAAACAACTGGTACTCCACTTCGAAATGTACGAGAGCTGGGACGGTACCACGGGCTGGGATACCTATATCCTCACGTTCAAGGAATAAAAGTCCAATATGAATGACATGAACCTAAAAAGCATCATAACGATCTGTGCCGCTTCGCTCTTCCTGTTCGCCTGCTCTTCGGACGACGGGGAGTTGCCGATCGAGCCGGGCGACGTGGGCTATGGCAGCTCCATCTTCTCGGTGACGAAGGGCGTGGACTATGAAAGCCCGCCCCTGGAGCTGTCCGGCTTCACGGGCGAGGTCACGGTAAGGATCAAGGAGGTCCGAAACTTCACCACGAGGCAGGGTGAACCGCTCTTCTTCGAGACGTGCGAGGTCGCGCGCTGGAGCGCCCCCGTCAACGCGGAGACGGACAAGACCCTCCAATCCGTGCTGGCGAAATACACCCCGCTGCACGAGAGCGCGCTCACCGTGGAGGCCTCCACGGGCAAGCTCACCCTCCGCGGCGCGGGCAGCAAGAAGATCCCGGCGGGCGTCTACCTCGTCGACCTCGAGATCAGCAACGGGAAGACCGCGACAGTCAAGGAAGGCGCCTGCCGCCTGCAATTGAGGGAACACACGGGCGACGCCGTGGAGGCCACGATCGGCTGGCGCGTCAGCACGTCCACCGACAACGCGAACTCCCCGGCGATCAGCCGCGAGTTGACGGGAGAAGAGTTGGAGGCCTTCGCCGCCTCGCTGGGGGCGAAATACGATGCCGCCTCGGGCTACCTCGTGCTCAAGTTGAAAGACCGCCGCGGCCAGCCCGTGGGCGGGCGCCTGACCACCCGCAACGCCGCCCTCAACACCTTTGAAAAGGCCAACCCGTGGGCGGAGATCACCTACACCCGCGACGCGATCATCATCCCCTACCCCGTGCCCGTCTATCCCGTGGACGCGCGCGTCGACAACGGCGTCCACTACCGGATCGAGGCGCCCTACAACGCCTTGAACAAGGAGATCCACGTGGACGTCACCCTCGCCACGCGGCAGAAAGGCATCTTCGAGATCGCGTGCACCCTTGCCGACAGCGACATCCAGGGAAAGCTGACGGTCATCCCGGCCGGCAAGAAGATCTACAAGCCCACCACGGACAACATCCGGGGCATGAACTTCTACGACGAGAACAGCCCGTGGAGTTACCACCACATGGCCTCCTCGGAGAACATCGTGGTCTTCTGGGAACCCGGCTTCGGCGACGACCCCGCCGCCGCCAGCGTGCCGGAGGCCCTGCGGGTAAACCTCGAGGAGTTGCTGGAAAAGGGCGAGCGGTACTACGCCTACTACCGCGACTCGCTACGATTCATGGTGCCGGGACAATCCCGCTCGGACTCCCTGAAGATGATCATCCGCGTCTACTACACCACCGACTGGGCGGCCTACGGCAGCGGCTATGACTACACGATCGGGGCCATCTGGGTGAATCCCTCCACGATGCGCCCCGTGGGGCAGACGATCGCCCACGAGATCGGGCACGCCTTCCAGTACCAGGTCTACTGCGACGGCCTGTGGGGCTACCAGGAGCGGGCGCCGGACGGCGGCTCGTGGACGCCTAACACCTTCGGTTTCTTCTGGGAGTGCTGCGCGCAATACATGTCGTGGCAACTCTACCCGGCCGAACTGACGAACCAGTTGCCCACCTTCCTCGCCAACTGCCACAAGGGCTTCGAGCACGAGTGGGTACGCTACCAGTCCTTCCCCCTCGTGGCCTATTGGCGCACGTTGCACGGCCGGGAATTTCTCGCCGGCGTGTGGCGCGGGGCTATCTACCCGGAAGACCCCGTGCAGACCTACCAGCGGGTGACCGGCGCCAGCCAGTCGCGGTTTAACGACGAGGTCTGGGAATCCGCCGCCCGCAACATCACGTGGGATATCCCGCTGGGCGCCTACTTCCGGCAAGGCATCGACAGGGAATCCGCCGCGAGCCGGGCCGCGTGGTACACCCACAAGACGAGCCTCGTGGAGGAGGGTGATGGTTACCTGATCATCGCCCCCGACACGACCACGCGCGACCACGGCACCTCGCTCAACGTCGGCCTCGCCCCCCACGACTACGGCTACAACGCCATCCCGCTGACGGTTCCCGCCGCCGGCGCCACCGTCTCCGTCGACTTCAAGGGCGTCCGCGGCGACGCCCGCTACAAGACCTTCGGCGACGCGCGGGCCGGCTGGCGCTACGGATTCGTCGGCGTGAAGGCCGACGGCTGGACGCCCGTCTACGGCGAGATGAAGCGGGACGACGAGGGTACCCTCTCGTTCGCGACCCCCGCGGGCGCGGCCCTCGGCCAGCTCTGGCTCGTGGTCTCCGGCGCGCCGGTCACGCACGAAAAGCACCCCTGGGACGACAACGCCTCCAACGACGAGGAATATCCCTACAAGGTAAAATTCACCAACACGACTTATAAAAAATAAAACACGAAAAACATGAAAACAAGATATTCTCTCATCCCGGCGCTGGCGCTCGCGGCACTAATGCTCTCCTGCGAGGCCGACAAGCTCGACATCGGGGCGCCGGACGTGAACGTGAACGGCGGGCCGCTGCTCGAGTCGCTAACGCCCACCTCCGCCCGCGTGCAAGTGATCGTCAGCCGGCAGGAAGGCGTCAAGGAAGTTGGCGTCCGCTACGGCCTGCAAACCGACCGCGCCGCCCTCGTCACCTACGGCGAGACGCTCGCCTCCGCGGAGAAAAAGACCGAACACTTCTTCGACATCGTCAATTGCGAGTCGGCGACGAAGTACTCTTACGTGGCCTACGCCCTCTTGGAGAACGGGGAGATCGCCTACTCGGTGGTGCGAAGTTTCACGACTATCGCCGCCGAGCTTACCGTGACTCCCTCCCGCTTAAGCCTTGGTGCGCCCGCGCGGTCGGACACGCTACGCGTCGCCACCACCTTTGACGCTTGGGACGTCATCGTCGGGAGCGAGGAGTGGTTCACCTGTCGGGCGGAAGGCCCCCTGCTGGTCGTCACGACGCGCGATAACCTGACGGCCGCGCGCCGGGTGGCCACGCTGAAATTCACGGCGGGATCGCGCACGCTCAACCTGGCCGTCACGCAAGACCCGCCCCTCCTGTCGCTCGCTCCCGTGAGCGTCACCCTGCCCGCCACCGGCGGCGGCGACCACTTCACGGTCGCCTCCGACATCCCCGCGTGGACAGTGGACAGCGACGTCAACTGGCTGACCTTCTCCGTCGACGGAGACGTCGTCACCTTCCAGGCGGGCGACTCCGGCGGCGTCGAGCGCGAGGGCCACCTGACCGTGACGATCGGGACGGACGGCGTCTTCAAGGTATTTACCGTCCTCCAATAGAACGTCGATCCCGCAATATATTTCTGGGAATATGCCCAGTCGTGGTCGGAAGATGCAAAAAACCCCCGAAGGGGTGTCCGGCAATAGCGTGGGGCAACGCCTAGTCGTGGTCGGAAGATCATTTCCCCGTAAGCGCATAGCGCTTATGCGTTTATAGCCGTGGGTGAAAGCCCACGGAACAAGATGCCCCCCATTCATGCGCCGCGTAGCGGTGCCGCAATCATGGAACATGTCCCTGGTGATGACCGGCACCGCTACGCGGCGCACGGATATGGAATGTCTCGTTGACCGTGGCCGGTCAGCCACGGCTATTAACGCGTAAGCGCTACGCACTTTTTAAAGATCGTAAACGCCATGCACTTCTTGTAAATCTTCCGACCATGATTGGGCGTTGCCCAGTCGTGGTCGGAAGATTACGGGAATGACCCAAAAAACCCCAAAGGGGTGTCCAGCAATAGCGTAGGGCAACGCCCAATGCCGTCAACTTAAGGAATTTGCTCGGCGTAGGCTCCAGCCTACGTCGCGATAGAAGCAAGGCTCCAG
>JAISAV010000041.1 GCA_031266545.1 Odoribacteraceae bacterium
CCTTAAGTTGACGGCATTGGGCAACGCCTAATGTCGCCAGCTTAAGGATTTTGCCCGGCGTAGGATCCAGCCTATGTCGCAGTAGAAGCAAGGCTCCAGCCTTGCTTTTAACCCGACGTAGGCTGGAGCCCAATGTCATCAAGTTAAGGGATAAGGTGCTCTGAAAGAGCACCAAGCAATAGCGTAGGGCAACGCCCTACGAATAGTCACCCGATGAATAACAAGCAGGCTGAAAGCCTGCGAGCCAATACAATATCACTAACCACTAACCACTCCTAATCTATTGCTTACGCCCCTTCAGGGCTTGGTGAATAGTATGATCCGGTTCGTGGGGCGTTGCCCCACGCTATTGCTTGGCGGGCCTTCAGCCCTTAACTTGATGACATTGGGCTGGAGCCTACGCCGGGCAAAATCCGCAAGCACAATCCTTAACTTGACGGCATCGCGCTGGCGCCCGCGCCGGGCAAAATCCTCGAGTTGACGGCCGGGCTACGGGGCGAAGGGAAACGGCAGCAACTCGCTCGCGCGAACAACGCGCTCCCCCGTCAGCACGTCGAAGTCGGCGCCGTAGCGGCGGATCACCCCGGCCATCACCTCGCGGCAGGCGCCGCAGGGGGTGACGGACGGCGCCCACGCCCCGGAGGCGTCCCGCGCGGCGATGGCGACGGCACGCACCCGGACGCCCGGGTACGCGGAGCAAGCGTAAAAGAGCGCCACGCGCTCGGCGCACATGCCGGAGGGGTAGGCCGCGTTTTCCTGGTTGGAGCCGCGGACGATCTCCCCGTTTTCCAGCAGCACGGCCGCGCCGACGGAGAAGCCGGAGTAGACGCTGTAGGCGTTGCCCGCGGCCGATCGCGCGATTTTTAATAAAGCTTCCTGTTCCTGTTGTTCCATGCTAATTTTTTTTATTACATTTACGACGTGAAAATACGTAATCCGATTCTAACATGAATAGACTTTCTATCTTTTTCTTGCTCCTCTGCTGGGGCCTTAGCCCGTGTGCCGGTCAAGACAAGAACGCCCGGCAGGCTTACATCCAAAAATACAGCCAGGTGGCCATCCGGGAGATGAACCGCGCGGGGATCCCGGCCAGCATCAAGCTGGCGCAAGGGATACTGGAATCCGGGTCGGGGACGTCCACCCTCGCCCGGGACGCGAACAACCACTTCGGGATCAAATGCCACGACAACTGGAAGGGCGCCACCACGAGGATGGACGATAACCGGCGCGGCGAGTGCTTCCGCGCGTACGGCTCCGCGGAGGAGTCATGGAGGGATCACAGCGACTTCCTCACGTCGCGCCCGCGCTACGCCTCGCTGTTCAAGCTGGGCAAGACCGACTACAAGGGATGGGCCAGGGGCCTGCAGGCCGCCGGGTACGCGACCAACGAGCAGTACGCGCGGCGCCTGATCGACATCATCGAGGCCGAGGAACTGCACCGGCTGGACCGGGGCGAGAACGCCCGGGGCACCACGGTCAGCTACCGCGTCGGCGGCGGCGACTCGCGCGTCAACTACCGCCAGCGGGTGACCCGCGTCAACGGCCTCCGCTGCGTCGAGGCGCGCGAGGGCGACTCGTTCGAGGCGATCGCCGCCTACTTCGGCATCCCCCTGTGGAAGCTGCTGGAGTATAACGACAAGCGGGAGACCTCCCTCCGCGCGGGCATGAACGTCTTCCTGAAGGCGAAGAAGAACAAGGCCGACAAGGCACACTCGAGGCACCAGGTGCGGGAGGGGGAAACCGCCTACTGGATATCGCAGAAGTACGGCGTGAAACTGTACCGGGTCGTCGATTACAATTACCTCAAGATAAACGAAAAACCGCGACCGGGGGAGACCCTCTTCCTGCGCGGGTATAATAACGCGAGATGATGACGACGCGGCGCTTTTTCGGACCGGTCGCGGCCTTCGGGCTGCTCGTCGGGGGGAGTTTTATCGTCACCTCCCTCCTCTTCCTCGCGGCGGGCAGGGGGGTGGTGCTCGACCAGCGGCTGGGCAACGTGCTCTCCTGCCTGCTGGTCATCGGCAGCTTTTTCGGCGTCAAGAAACTGCGGGACGACCGCGCGGGGGGGATCATCTCCTACGGGAAAGCCTTCGCGGCGGGCTTCAAGATCATCCTCGTCGCCACGGCGCTGTACGCGGGGTACACCTTTATATTATACTCCGCGCGGCCGGGGCTGGTGGAAGAGTACCGCGCCGTCATCACCGCCACGCTCGCGCAAGTGTACGGCGACACGCCGCTCCGCGCGCTGGTGGAAGAGGTGTTCGCCGACAGCCTCTCCCCCGCCTTTATCGCCGTCGAGGAGCTGATCGGGAAGCTGCTCACCGGGACGTTCTTCACGCTGGTCGTCGCCGCGATCCTCCGGCGGACGGTCGCGCCAACCCCTAACGTTTGACGGGCATGGAGATCTCCGTGGTCATACCGCTCTACAACGAGGAGGAGTCCCTGCCGGAACTGGTGGCGTGGATCACGCGGGTCATGCAGGCCAACGGCTACGCGCACGAGATCATCCTCGTGGACGACGGCAGCAGCGACCGCTCGTGGGAGGTCATCGAGGCGCTCGCCGCCGGTAACCCCGCCATCCGCGGGATCAAGTTCCGCCGCAACTACGGCAAGTCCGCCGCCCTGCACCGCGGGTTCGAGAAGGCCGGGGGCGAGGTGGTGATCACGATGGACGCCGACCTGCAGGACTCCCCCGACGAGATCCCGGCGCTCTACCGGATGATCAGCGAGGAGGGCTACGACCTCGTCTCCGGGTGGAAGAAGAAACGCCACGACCCCCCCTCCAAGACCCTCCCCACGAAGCTCTTCAACGCCGCGGCGAGGCGCTTCTCCGGGCTAAAGCTGCACGACTTCAACTGCGGGCTGAAGGCATACAAGAAGGCCGTCGTCAAGAACATCGAGGTCTACGGGGAGATGCACCGCTACATCCCGATCCTCGCCCGGCAGGCGGGCTTCACGCGAGTCGGCGAGCGGGTGGTGGCGCACCAGGCCCGCGTGTACGGCTCCAGCAAGTTCGGGCTGAACCGCTTTATCAACGGCTTCCTCGACCTGCTGACCGTCACGTTCATCACCCGCTTCTCCAAGAAACCGATGCACCTCTTCGGGGCCATCGGCACGCTCCTGTTCACCGCCGGCTTCTCGGCCGCCGCGTGGATCGGCGTCGAGAAGTGGATGGCCGTCGCCCGCGGCGTCAAGGCCCCGCTGGTGGCCAGCAACCCCTACTTTTACATCGCGCTGACCTGCATGATCCTCGGGACGCAACTCTTCCTCGCCGGGTTCCTCGCCGAGCTGGTGTCGCGAAACGCCAGCGACAGGAACAGCTATCACGTGGAAAAAGAAATTTAATTTTAACTCTAAAACACAATAATCATGGTAGAAAAACTTCAAAAAACACTACGAGAATCGGCAAGCGCCCGGTGGACGGCGCTCGCCGTGGTGGCATTCACGATGTTCTGCGGGTACTTCCTCACGGACGTGATGGCCCCCCTGAAACCGATGCTGGAGGCGGAACTCCTCTGGAACAGCGCCGAGTTCGGCTTCTTCAACAGCGCCTACGGCTGGTTTAACGTCTTCCTCCTCATGCTCATCCTCGGCGGGATCATCCTCGACAAGATGGGCGTGCGCTTCACCGGCCTCACCTCCTGCATCCTCATGGTGGGCGGTATCGCCATCAAGTACTGGGCCATCAGCACCGTCTTCCCCGGGGATAGCACGATCCTCGGCATGAAGACGCAAGTCGTGCTGGCCTCCCTCGGTTACGCCATCTTCGGCGTGGGCATCGAGATCACCGGCATCACCGTCTCCAAGATCATCGTCAAATGGTTCAAGGGCAAGGAACTCGCGCTGGCGATGGGCCTCGAGATGGCCACCGCGCGCCTCGGCACGGGACTGGCCCTGGCCATCACGCTCCCCGTCGCGCAGCACTTCACGCTCCCGACCCCCATCTTGTGCGGGCTGGTGCTCCTGTGCGTCGGCCTCATCGCCTTCATCGTCTACTGCGTCATGGACAAGAAGCTGGAGAAATCCATCCCCGCGGGCAGCGAGCCGGAGGATCCCTTCCGCTTCTCGGACATCCTCCTCATCATCCGCAACAAGGGATTCTGGCTCATCGCCATCCTCTGCGTGCTCTTCTACTCCGCGGTCTTCCCCTTCATCAAATACGCCACGGACTTGATGATAAACAAGTACAACGTCGATAGCGGGCTGGCCGGTCTTATCCCGAGCCTCCTTCCCTTCGGCACCATCCTCCTCACCCCCTTCTTCGGCAACCTGTACGACCACAAGGGGCGCGGGGCCTCCATCATGATCCTCGGCGCCCTCATGCTGGTCGGCGTGCACCTCATCTTCTCGCTCCCCATCCTCGACCACTGGATCATCGCCGTGCTCGTGATGATCGTCCTCGGGGTGGCCTTCTCGCTCGTTCCCTCGGCCATGTGGCCCTCCGTCCCCAAGATCATACCGGAGAAACAACTCGGCACGGCCTACGCCCTCATCTTCTGGGTGCAGAACTGGGGCCTGATGGGCGTCCCCGCGTTGATCGGCTGGGTGCTCGAGCGCTACTGCAAGAGCAGCGTCGACGGTGAAATACACTACGACTACACACTCCCGATGATCATCTTCACGAGCTTCGGCGTGCTGGCCGTCATCTTCGCCTTGCTCCTCAAGGCGGAGGACAAGAAAAAAGGTTACGGCCTCGAACTCCCCAACATCAAAAAATAACCAACCCCCGTCCCCCGGCCCCGCGCCGGGGGACGCGTTTGATAAAGCATGATTCAATACGCGAGAAACATCCTGGACAACGGCCTGACCGTCCTCTGCAACACGGACGCCAGCACCCCGTTCGTCGTGGTCAACATCCTCTACAAGGTCGGCGCGCGCGACGAGGACCCGCGGCACACCGGCCTCGCCCACCTCTTCGAGCACCTCATGTTCGGCGGCTCCCGCCACGTCAGCGACTTCGACGCCCGCGTGCAACAAGCCGGGGGGAACAGCAACGCCTTCACCAATAACGACTACACCAACTACTACACCGTCCTCCCCGCCCCCGCCGTCGAGACCGCCCTCTGGCTGGAATCCGACCGGATGCTGTGGCCGAAACTCTCCCCGCGCTCCCTGCGCGTGCAAAAAAACGTCGTCATCGAGGAATTCAAGCAACGCTACCTGAACCGCCCCTACGGCGACCTCTGGCTACAGTTGCGCCCGCTCGCCTACAAGGTGCACCCCTACCGCTGGAACACCATCGGCGTCGACCCCTCGCACGTCGAGGGCCTCTCCCTCGACGAGGTCAAGGCGTTCGCGCGCCGCCACTACACCCCCGACAACGCCATCCTCGCCATCAGCGGGAACATCGACGCCGGGCGCGCCCTCGAGCTGGTCAAGCGCTGGTTCGGCGACATCCCGCCCGGGGACGCGACCGGTCGACAACTCCCGCCGGAACCCCGTCAGGAAGCGGCGCGACGCCTCGAGAGCGCCGTCCACGCCGTCCCCGTCCCCTCGGACGTGATCTGCATCGCCTTCCACGCGGGGGCGCGCGCCTCCGACCACTTCCTCGCCTGCGACATCCTCTCGGACATCCTCGCCGACGGGGAATCCTCCCGCCTCTACCTCGACCTGGTCAAGCGCGACCCCCTCTTCTCCGGGCTGGACGCCTACCTCACGGGGGACGCCGACCCCGGCCTCTTCGTCTTCCACGGCACGGTCGCCGCGGGAACGCCCGTCGAGCAAGCCGAGCGCGCCCTCCTCGAGGAGATCCGCCGGATCGCGAGCGACGGCGTCACCGGGCGCGAGCTACAAAAGGCCCTCAACAAGATAGACGTCCGGGTCGCGTGCGAGGAGACCGGTTACCAGTCAAAAGCCGCGCGCCTCGCCGCCTTCGAGTACCTCGGGGACGTCGCCCTCGTCAACACCGAGCGCGACCGCCTCGCCTCGCTCGACGCCGACGACCTGCAACGCGCGGCACGGGAACTCTTCCGGCCCGAAAACGCCTCCACCCTGCTCTACCTCGCCTCCACCCGCTAAACACCCGCCATGAAAATCAACCGACGCACGCCACCGCCCCCCGCACCCCTCGCGACGCCCTCCCTCCTCCCCTGTCAACAATTCGCACTGGGCAACGGCCTGCAAGTCACCTGCCTGCACGACCCCTCGCGGGAACTGGTCAAGATCGACGTCTCGCTGCCGTGCGGCGCCTACCACCAGCCGCGCCCGATCGTCGCCTCCACGGCGCTCAACCTCCTGAACGAGGGTACCTCCACCCGCCCGGCGGAAGAGATCGCCGACTTCCTCGACTTTCACGGGGCCTTCCTCGACCTCTCTTGCGGGATGCACCGCTCGGAGATCGGCATCCTCTCGCTCGCCCGGCACGCCACCGGCATGATCGACATGCTGGCCTCCATGATCCTCGACAGCACCTTCCCGCGGCGGGAAATGGAAATATACCTGCGCAACAAGAAGCAACAACACGCCGACAACATGGAGAAAACCTCCTACCTCGCGCGGGAGGCCTTCCTGCGCCTGCTCCACGGGGAGCGGCACCCCTACGCGAACCGCGTCGAGGCGGGGGACTTCGACCGCGTGACGAGCGAGGAGGCGCGGGCCTTTCACCGTTCCCGCCTCTCGGCCCCCGGTTGCCGGGTCGTGCTGTCGGGCAACATCGACGACGCCCTCCCGCGCGCCATCGAACGACACCTCGCGGCCATGCCGGGCGAACCCCTCCGCCCCGACGCGGAGACGCCCACCGACCCCGCGCCCCCGGGCCTCTACCGCGTCAGCAAGCCGGGGGCCGTGCAGGCGAGCCTCCGCGTGGGGAAAAGCGGCGTGCGCCTCGACGACGAGGATCACGCCCCCTTCCAGCTCCTGAACATGGCGCTGGGCGGATACTTCGGGTCGCGCCTGATGTCCAACATACGCGAGGACAAGGGATACACCTACGGCATCCAATCGGCCAACGTGAACCTGGCGCGAGGCGCCTACTGGATGATCCTCGCCGACGTCAACGCCCGCCACGCGGAGGCCACCGTCGACGAGATACGAAAGGAAATCCGCCGCCTCCAAGAAGAACCCATGAGCGACGAGGAGCTACAACTCGTCAAAACCTGCTACCACGGGGAGGTGCTCCAAACCCTCGACGGCGTTTTCGCCCAGGCCGACGCGCTGAAATACTACCTCGAGCACGGCACCGACGCCTCCTTCTGCCTCCGCGCGCTGGAACAGGCGCGACGCTGCACCCCCGAAAGCCTCATGCTGCTCGCCCGAAAACACCTGTCCCTCGACGAGATGTACACCGTCATCGTCGGGCCGTAGGCCTCCCGGCCTTCGGCAATTACGAATTACGAATTACGAATTACGAGATAGGCGGGGCGTTACGCGATGCTGTCAGCGTTCAGGTATGGATAATTATCGGTTAGCTTACCACCTAACCATCCGTTAGCTTACCATCTAACCGACCGTTAGCTTACCATCTAACCGACCGTTAGCTTAGACTCCTCCACGGTTCTCACCCGTGCTTATCCACATCTGAACGTTAACAATACCGAATAACGCCTCCCTATCTCGTAATTCGTAATTCGTAATTCGTAATTTCAAATTCCCCTAAAACTTTCTTACATTTACGCCTTGAAAACGTGATCGAGATGGAAAACGCGGAAACAATATTAGCGATCTACAAGCAAGACGAGGCCCGCGGCCTCCGGTTGCTCTACGACACCTATTACGAGGTACTCCTCCTGTACGCCCACGGCATCATCGGGGAGGCGGGGGCAGCGGAGGACGTGATACAGGAATGTTTCATCTCGTTCTGGGCACGCGACCGGCTACGGGGCTTGCCCGACGGACTGGAACGGTACCTCTTCCGGGCCGTGAAATACGCGTCGCTCAACTACGTGAGGGGACGCCAGCGACGGCAAAACCTCCACGCGTCGGCCAGCCGGGAGATGCCCGGGACGGACGAGGCGCCCAACGAGGAGGATACCGACGACATGGCCGTCCTCCTCGCCGCCATCAACCGGCTGCCCGATGAGAGGCGGAAAATATTCCTGATGATCTGCGTGGACGGCCACTCCTACAAGGAGACGGCCGAAAAGCTGGACATCAGCATCAACACCGTCAAGACGCAGATGACGCGCTCCGTGAAATTCCTGCGCGAGCAGCTCAAGAATCACGTCTTCACCATCCTCCTCTCGTGGATACTGCGAGACGCGGCGCCTATCTCATCTGTTTAAGGTTCACCGCGTAGAGGGCGATGAAGAGCGCCGAGAGCAGCGCGGCCCCGAAGAGGCTGACGGTCACGATCAACGAGAAACCCGCGTAACAAGGCAAAACGAACAACGCCGCGACCTGCGCGAATGCGTACAAGAAGAACCCGTGCCTGCGCGAGCGGAACATCTCGAAGGCCCCCGCGAGGCTCAGGAGGCCGAACAACAGGGTGAACCCGTAGATCGCCCGCCCGTGCTCCGCGGTCACCAGCAACACCTCCACGGAGGAGTCGAGCGCGTACTTCAACCACGGCCCCCCTTCTTCCATCAACATGGAGGTGGCCTCCACCTGCTTCACCATCGTCTCCGGGTTGAACGTCAACAGGGAGAACGAGGCGGAGAGAACGGTCAGGCCGCTCCCGATAAACGTCAACACGCACAGCACGGTCAGGAACGTCGACCGCGCCGGTTGCTCTTCAAAAGGATTTTTCATGACATCCGGCATAAAATTCTACAAATCACTCCGCGTGCAAATAAATCGCGGCGCTATCGAAACGTTTCTCACAATCCACGCGCACGCCTTCCTCCATCAAGCGCTTGCCCGACAGCCGTTGGCCGTTCTCGCGGCAAGCCGCCTGCCCCGGCGAGGCGATGTTCACCTCCTCCAGCACGTACGTCTTCCCGGCGTCCAGCCCCTGCAGGCGGACTTGCAGGCCGCCCGCCGCGTCGTCGTTCACCTGGTAGACGAAAAGCACTGCTCGCTCCCTCGCCCCGTCCACGAACGAGACGACCGACCGGCTGGACTCGTAGGGCGAGACGAGGCGGTACAAGTCACCCAGTTGCACCACCGGGCGCAACTTGCTCTTGTACGCCTCCACGGCGCGCACCGTGATCCCCTTCTCCTCGCCCGTCATCCTCGTCGGATCGGCGTCCATCCCCAGCACCCCGCTCATGGCCACGTCGAAGGCGAACTTGAACGGTTGCCGCCCCATGTGCGTGACGTGCGCGCCCTGCACCCGCGCCGGGAAGACGTGCGAGGCCCCCCACTGGATAAACACGCGGCGCAGCGGCGTCGTGTTGTCGCTCGTCCAGAACTCGTGGAAGAAGCGCAACGCACCGTAGTCGCACCGCGCGCCGCCCGCGGAGCACAGCATCATCTGCAGGCGGGGGTTGGCCGCCACGCACGCCTCGAACACGCGATACAACCCCCGCGTGTAATCGTACCACAGGTGCTGCTGTCGCTCGCCGAGGTAGCTCGAGTACGGGTTATGGAACGGGCTGTTGCAATCCCATTTCACGAACGAGATCCCCGGGTAATCCTTCAAGATCTTGTTAAACGCCGCGATGCAAAACGCCTGCACCTCCGGGTTGCACAAGTCGAGGACGTACTGCCCGCGCTGCAGGTGCGGCGCGCGTCCCGGCTCCGTTAACAGCCAGTCCGGGTGCTCCGTCACGAGCCGCGCGGCCGGGTTGGCCATCTCCATCTCCACCCACAGGCCGAAATCGATCCCCGCCCGTTCCGCCGCGCGGATGATCGGCGTCATCCCCTTCGGGTGCATGAGCGGCGTCGGCATCCACTCCCCCAGCACGCGCGCCTTGTTCTCCAGGCCAAACCACCCGTCGTCCAGCAAGAAAAGCTCGAAGCCCAGCTCGTGCGCCGGTCGCAAGAAGGGGATAATCGTGGCGTCCGCCGTGTTCATCCCCGTCGCCTCCCAGTTATTGAAGACGGTACGGAGCAGCGTGTCGCCGTCCCGCGTCCCGTAGGCGCGTCCCCAGCGGTGCAGGTTACGCGAGGCTTCCCCCTTCCCGTTCGCGCTGTACGTGTAGACGAGCGACGGGGTCGCGAGGCATTGCCCGGCGGGCAGCGTGTAGTCGGCTGACCACGGGTTCATCCCCGCGATCACCGTCAACTGCCCGGAAGTGGCGCGCTCGAACTGCAGGCGGAAATTCCCCGACCACGCGAGGCTCCCGGCCAGCACCTCCCCGCTCGTCTCCGACGGCGCACCGTCCAGCGATACCATGAAATGCGGCTGCCGCCCGTTCGCGCTCGTGATCCCCCACTTGTTTTCCAGCACCTTCGAGCCGACGGTCAGCGGGTACTCGTCCACGCCGAACTCGCTGGCCCAGTCCCCCGTGAACTGCGTCAGCCAGTAATCCCGCGCCCGCAACGTGAGCGCCGCCGACGCGAACTCCTTCACCACCACGGGGGCCGGCTCCTCGTGAAAGATCTCGGCCCACTGCTCCACCACGTGCTGCGCCCGGTAAGCCTTGAACACGAGATCCACGCGCAACGGGTAATTCGGGTCCTTCAGCATCACCCGCGTGAGCGTCACGTTCGGGTCGTCCTCCTGCACCCCCGTCTCGCACCCGGCGTATTTTAGCACCGTGGAGAGGTGCCCGTCCGCGTGCAAGACGTGCAGGGCGGGTTCCCCCCAGTAAACGACGCGCCCGTCGCTCCGCACCGTCGGGTAGGCCTGGTCGCGCCGCTCGCCGCGGGCGAACACCCGCTCTAATCCCCCCGCACGCCCGATATATTGCTGGAACAGGTTCTTCTCCCCGTCCACCGCCAGCGTCAGCAGCAGGTCGCCCGCCGACACGTCGATCAACTCCGCGTCGGGGAGCGCCGTTGGTCGCTCGCCCCGCGTCTCGATAAAAGCGGACGCCCAGTCGGCGTGATCGCTCGTGATCCCGTCGCCGCCGGAGAGCGCTTCCAGCACGAGGCGCCGCGCCCCCTCGAGGGAAACGTCCACCCGCGCCGGTTCGTCACCCGGGCGCATCAAGGGAGAGGTAAACGCCACCTCCCCGTCGACCGTCACCCGGAACACGACCGACCCGGCACGCCCCACCTCGTCATCGACACCGGCGAGGGCCGTGAAACGCGTCGCCTTCCCGTCCAGCGCCACGATTAACTTACTGTCGGCGTGCGTGCCCACCCCCTCGTGCACCTCCCCGCGCAGGGTCAGCGGGTGATTATCCACGCTACGATTCGCCCGGGCGTTCCCGTAACCGGTGGTCATCAACCGCAGGTTCAGCTTGCCCAGGGGCACCCTCTCCTGCGCGCCCGCCGGCAGGGAAAGGGCGATAATCAACATCATCTTCACGATTCCATTCTTGCTCATAAGGTTATTTGTTTAGTGACCGACCGCACCGCGAGGAGCAGCCCTCCCGCCAGCACGTTCGCGTCACAAATCTACGGAAAAGAACGTGCGGGGCAAGCCCGCGAGAATAAAAATATGACGAGTAATTTGTCACGTCCTGAAAAAAGTAAGAACGAGGTCGGGGAGAAAGAATGCCAAAAGAATTTGATTGCATTCCACTCATAGGGCGTTGCCCAATGCCGTCAACTTAAGGAAAAACCGTTTCCCGTCATTGCGAGCGAAGCGAAGCAATCCAGTTCAAAACAATGCTGTGGATTGCTTCAGGCTTTGCCTTCGCAATGACGAACCATAGATTTCACGCTTAAGCGGCACCGCTACGCGGCGCATGAATGGGGGACATTTCGTTGACCGTGGCCTGTCAGCCACGGCTATAAACACGAAAGCGCTACGCACTTTTTGCAGATCGTAACCGCTATACGCTTCTTGTAGATCTTCCGGCCACTCGTGAGCGTTGCCCCACGCTATTGCTGGACACCCCTTCGGGGCTTTTTACGGTCATCCCCGTAATCTTTCGGACACGAGTGGCCTGCGGCCCTTAAAGCGCGACTAATTGCATGAAACAGGCGTCGCAATCAAATTCCACGCGGAGGCGACCGAGGTTGTTCGAGAGGAAGAGGGGGGGCGTCACGAGGGCGGCCCCTCCCCGCTTCAGGCAGGCGCCACGCTCGAAAAGCAGGCAGTAACGCGAGCGCAATACCACCTTGCCGCGGAGGAAGGCGGGGGATTCGAACGGGAAGGGGGAAAGGGAAGCGACGGGCGGGGAAAGGGGCGAGGAGACGAGGGGAAGGGGCGAGGAAGCGGGAGAAAAAGAAGAAGCCGCGGGGGAAAGGGAGGAGGCAGACGGGGAAATTGGCAAGGAGGACGGGGCGAGAAGCGAGGAGGACGAGGCGAGACTCGAGGCAGACGGGCTAACCGGGGTGGCGGGCAGCGCCACCCCGCACGCGCGGTAGAATCGCTCGGCCAGGGCGTTCGCGACATTCAGGCGCCAGTCGGGCGCGCCGGGAAAGGGGACGCCGACGCGAAACGGGGCCTGCACCCAGCGATCGCGGGAGCGCTCGCGGTTGGCGGCCAGCGTCTCGAGGAGGAGGCGGCGGTAGCCGTTCACGAGCGAGGCGGGGGCGAAGAGCGGCTCGCCATCGTACGAGACGCGGGTGCAGCGGAAGCCGGAGCCGCCGCAGCGGGAGAGCTGGCGGCAGATGGCCTCCTCCTGTCCCGGGCGGGCGGCCGGTTCGAGGCGTTCGGCGGGGCGGAGGGAGGCGCGCGTGCCCTCCTCGTCGAGGGCGTCGAGCTGCAGGCGGCGATCCACGGCGCGGGCCTCGATCTCGAGGCGGATCACGCGCGAGGAGGGGTGCCGGGCGAGGAGGGTCTCGAACTCGTGGTCGTGGTTGCGGTAGAGCCACGCGCCGGGGGGCGCCGTCACCGGGGCGGAGCACGAGAGGCGGTCGCCCTCCACGCCGTTGACGAGGAAGCCCTTCAGCTCGCCGTCGTGCAGGTAGCAGAGGCCGTCTGCGTTGTGCAGCGGCTCGAGGGCCTCCACGGTCAGGCGTCGGCCGTCGGCCGCCACGACGCGGGCCACGCGCTTGCCCGTGGACTTGGGCGTCTCCTCGTTCACCATGCCGCGCCGTCGACCGTCGAGGAAATAGGTGGTGAAACCGCGGTTGAAGCCGCGCCCCGGGTCGGGGTCGAAACAGGCGGTCACCTCCCCGGGGGAGGCGCGGGAGAGGTCGCCGCGGCGGGCGACCTCCCGGTCGAGCAGCATCGAGTAGTGGCGCGTCACGTTGGCCACGTAGGCGGGATCCTTGAGGCGCCCCTCGATCTTGAAAGAGGTGACGCCGGCGTCAATCAGGTCGCCGAGGCGCGCGGAGAGGTTCAGGTCCTTCAGGGAGAGGAGGTGCTTCCCGCGGGCGAGGGGCCGCCCGTCGGCGTCGTCCAGGTCCCAGCGCGCGCGGCAGAGCTGGGCGCACTCCCCGCGGTTGGCCGAGCGGCCGGAGAGGCAGGCGGAGAGGTAACACTGGCCGCTGAGGCCGACGCAGAGGGCGCCGTGCACGAAACATTCCAGCTCGAGGGAGGTCTCGCGGCGGGCGGCGCGGATTTGCCCGAGGGAAAGCTCGCGCGCCAGCACGACGCGGCGGAAGCCGACGCGGTCGAGGAACTTGAGGCGGTCGAGGTCGTAATTGTGCGCCTGGGTGCTGGCGTGGAGGGCGATCGGGGGCAGGTCGAGCTGCAACATCGCCATGTCCTGCACGATCAGGGCGTCGACGCCGGCGTCGTGCAGGTCGCGGGCGAGGCGGGCGGCGGCCGGTAGCTCGTCGTCGCGGAGCAGCGTGTTGAGCGTCACGAAGAGGCGGGCGCCGTGGCGGCGCGCCTCGCGGGCGACGCGCTCGACGGTGGCGAGGTCGTTGGCCGCGGCGCGGCGCGCGCCGAAGGCGGGGGCGCCGATGTAGACGGCGTCCGCGCCGTTGGCGAGGGCGGCGCGTGCCGCCGCCTCGTCGCGTGCCGGGGAGAGTAGCTCGAGCCGCCTCACGCCGGGTCGAGCAAAAACCAGGCGTCGAGCAGCGGGTAGAGCTCCCGCTTGACCAGCGGCACCTTCAGCCAGCGGCAGCCGGGGAACCCCGCTTCGACGCGCTCGCGGAGGAAGATGCGCGTCTCCCGCTCGAGGACGCCGTCCACGCGCGGGTAGCGGTTGAAGACCACGGCGGCCACCCGTATCCCTTCCCGTCGACATGCCTCGAGGGCAAGCATCGTGTGGTTGATGCTGCCGAGGCGGGCGGAGGTGACGAGGATCAGCGGGAGGCGCTGGTCGCGGACGTGGTCGATGATGAAGTAGTCGCGGGTGAGCGGCACGTAGAGTCCGCCCGCCCCCTCGACGAGGACGACGTCGTGACGCTCCTCGAGCGCGCGGGTGGCGGCGGCGAGGCGCGCCGGGTCGATGACCTCGCCGTCGACGCGCGCCGCCAGGTGCGGCGAGCCGGGGTAGGAGAAGACGTACGGGCAGACCAGCGCGGCGAGTTCCCCGGTCGCGGGCGAGAGTCCCATGATCTCGCGGTGGCGCGCGACGTCCTCCGGGATGCCGACGCACCCCGTCTGCACGAGTTTCTGCGTGATGACGCGGGCGCCGCAGGCCATCGCGCCGCGGGCGAGCAGCCCCGTGACGAGGGTTTTCCCGACGTCCGTGTCGATGCCGGTGACGAAAAACGCGCTCATGGCCGTTCCCTCCTCGAGCGGCGGCGGCAGGCGAGGTAGATCGGGTGAAAGGTGAGCGTCACCTTCCCGTCCAGCGCGAAGCGGCCGTTATATTCATCGATAAAAGCGCGGACGCGTCGCCGGGTCCAGACGGAGCGGTCGCCGGAGACGTTGGATCCGGTGCGCTTGAGGTGCTGGAGGATGGCCAGCGGGTCGGGGAACTCGACGACGCGTATGTCCTCGTGTATCTCGATCACGCGGAAGCGGGGGTCGAGTAGCCCGATCAGCTCGTCCTGCGAGCGGTATTCCAGCCCGCCGCCGGTGGTGAGGCGGATCTCGCGGAGGTTGTAGCGCCCGAAGGTGCTGAACACGAACAGGCCGCCGGGGCAGAGGGAGCGGGCGACCCGCTCGAACGTGGCGCCGGGGTCTTCCAGCCACTGGAACGTGGAGGAGGAGGTGACGAGGTCGAAGGGGGGCAGGGGCAGCGTCTCGATGTCCCCCGGCAGGCAGTGGGCGGCGGGGATGGAGTGGCGCGCGGCGGTCCTCAGGCAGGTCTCCTCGACGAGGTCGTTGAGGTACATGGCGCCGGGGGGGAACATCTGGCGCAGGATGCCAGTGAGCAGCCCCGTCCCGCAGCCGATCTCGAGGACGCGCCCCGGGACGTAGTCCAGGTGGGCGGACAGGAGGAAGGCCAACTGGCGCGCGGCCCGCCGCTGGATGATGACGTTGGCGTCGTAGGTAGCCTCGCTTCGCCGGAAGCGTTGCTTGATCTCTTCTTTAGTTATCTTCATGGTCGATGATTGATTCCCAGGTGGCGAAGCGGAAGAAGGGGTAGTGTCCCCCGCGGAGGTAGGCGATCTCGCAGCGGCCTTCCCACCAGCGCTGCTGGTTTTCCGCGGGGAAGACGCGGTCGTTGACGGAGATGTAGGCCTTGTCCCACTTGACGTCGGGCGCCCCGGCGACGGATTGCTCGCGGAGGCTGGTCAGCTCTTCCGCCATCTCGTCGAGCGGGCGGTTGGTGCGGTGGCGCGCGTTGAAGGCGAGGCGTTCCTCGCGTCCGTCGAGGATGCGCTCGTAGAATCGCTCCCGCCCGCGGCCGTCGAGGTGCCTCTCGGTCAGGTCGTAAAACGCCACGGGTATCCCGAGGAGGTCGTCCACGGGGCGCCCCGTGCCGTTGAGGGCCACGGCCCGTCGCGGGACGAGTCCCCAGCGGTCGAGCAGCACGGAGGCCGCCCAGACGCCCATCGACCACGCGGCGACGTCCACGCTCTTGTACCTCGACAGGTCGGGGGCCTCCTCCCGGGAGATGTCCCGGTAGTCGTAAAACATGAGCACGTCACCGCTCCCGTCGAGGAGCGCGATGTTCTCGTCCATCGCCCAGCCGCCGAAGAAAATCGTGAGGCGGCGGGTCTTTCCTTTTAATAACCATACTCGTTTCATATTAACATGATGTTTCAATAAATTCATACAGGCACTCGTAGTCCTCGTCGGGGATGGCCGCGTTGAGCGAGAACCGGAGGCGGGCGGCGTTCTTCGGCACGGTCGGGTAACGCACCGGGAGGACGAAGAAGCCGTTGTCGCGGAAGTGGCGCGACAGGCGGATGCTCTCCTCGTTGGCGCCGCAGAGGCACGGGACGACGTGAGAGCCGCCGGTGGCATACCCGCGCCCGTCCAGCGCCTCGCGCAGGCGGGCGGCGACGGCGGCGAGGCGCAGGCGGGCGGGGAACAGGGCCGGCATCCGGCGCAGGACGAAGCGCGTCCACGCCACGATGACGGGCGGCAGGGCGGTGGAGAAGATGAGGCTCCGCTGGGTGTTGACGAGGAAGTCCTTGAAGAGCGCGTCGCAGGCGACGAAGGCGCCGTACGAGGCGAAGGCCTTGCCGAAGGTGCCGACGATGAAGTCGACGTCGGGGATGCAGCCCTGCTCCTCGCAGCATCCCAGGCCGTTCGTGCCGCGGGCGCCGACGGCGTGCGCCTCGTCCACGTAGAGGAAGGCGTCGTACTCGCGCTTGACGTCGCAGAGTTCCTGCAGGTCGGCGACGTCGCCGTCCATGCTGAAGATGGACTCGGAGACGATGAAGACGTTCTCGTGCTGGTCGCGTCGCTTGAAGAGGATCTCGCGGAGGTGGTCGTAGTCGAGGTGGCGGTAGCGGGCCACCTCCGCGTCGCCGAGGCGCGTGCCGTCGATGATGCTGGCGTGGACGAGCTTGTCGGCGAGGATGAGGTCGCGGCGGCCGGCCAGCGCCGGGAGTATGCCGATGTTGGCGTGGTAGCCCGAGCCGAGGACGAGCGCCGCTTCCTTGCCGTACAGGTCGGTCAGGTCGCGCTCGAGCAGGGTGTAGGCCGCGTGATTGCCCGACAGGAGGCGGGAGGAGACGGCGCCGTGGGGCAGCGAGCGCGCGTCCGGCTCCCGCCAGAAGTCCTCGAGGAGGGCCGGGTCGGAGGAGAGGCCGAGGTAGTCGTTGGAGGAGAGGTTGAGCATCGCCCGCCCGTCGTGGTGGACGAGGAAACCGTCGTGGTGCAGTTCCCGCAGCTCGCGGTAGTTGCCCGCCTCCTTGATCTTGTCGAGCTTTTCGCCGTAGCGCTCCCTGTTCATAGCCTGGATACCACGCGCGTGATGGCCAGCGTGAGGCTACGCGTCTCGGCCGGGGTGATGATGTAGGGCGGCATGACGTAGACCAGCTTGCCGAAGGGGCGCACCCACACCCCCTCCTCGACGAAGGCGGCCTGGACGGCGGCCACGTCCACCGGTTCTTTCATCTCGACCACGCCGATCGCGCCGAGCACCCGCACGTCGGCCACCGAGTCGAGCAGCGAGAGCGGCCACAGGCCCTCGCGCAGGAGGGTCTCGATCTCCTTCACGCGCCCCTCGACGGGGTCGTAGGCCCGCAACAGGTCGAGCGAGGCGTTGGCCACGGCGCAGGCGAGGGGGTTGCCCATGAACGTGGGGCCGTGCATGAAGAGGCCGGGCGGGCGGGAGCAGATCACGCGGGCCACGCCCTCGGTGGTCATCGTCGCGGCGAGTCCCGTGTAGCCGCCCGTGAGGGCCTTGCCCACGCACATGATGGAGGGGGCGACGCCGGCGTGGTCGCAGGCCCACATCTTGCCGGTGCGGCAGAAGCCGGTGGCCACCTCGTCGCAGACGAGGAGGATGTCGTACAGGTAGCACAGCTCGTGCACCTTGCGCAGGTAGTCGGCCGAGTAGAACCACATGCCGCCCGCCCCCTGCACGATCGGCTCGAGGATCACGGCGGCGACGCGGGTGTGGTTGTTGCGCAGGCAGGTCTGGAACTCGTCGATGTCGGCCGGCGCGCACGGCTCGCCGTAACGGGCCGTCGGCGAGGAGACGAAGTGGTGCATGGGCAGCGTCCCGCGGAAGATCGAGTGCATCCCCGTGACGGGGTCGCAGACGGACATGGCGTTCCACGTGTCCCCGTGGTATCCCCGCTTGATCGTCAGGAAGTAACGCTTCTCCTCCCGCCCCCGCGCGTACCAGTACTGGAGGGCCATCTTCATGGCCACCTCCACGGCCACGGAGCCGGAATCGGAGAAGAAGACGTTGGAAAGCCCCTTCGGGGCGATGGCCAGCAGGCGGGAGGCCAGCTCCACCGCCGGGGCGTGCGTCAGGCCGCCGAACATGACGTGGGACATCGATTTTAACTGCCGCTCGACCGCGGCGTTTAACACGGGATGGTTGTACCCGTGGATGGCGCTCCACCACGAGGACATGCCGTCGATCAAACGCGTGCCGTCTTCCAGCTCGAGGTACACGCCTTCCGCCCGCTTGACCGGGTACACCGGCGACGGGTTCGTCATAGAGGTGTAGGGATGCCACACGTGCTCCCTATCATACTTTAATAACTCTTCTACAGTCATATATTACGTATTAAAAACAACATTTCATCTCCTCCTTGTCGCCAAGGACGGGGGGATAACCCGCCCTCGCGTACACGCCGGCTAAACTGCCGCAAGGTAGTAATTTTTCGGTTATCGAGAAAAGAATTTTTAACTTCAAAGACAAAAAGGTATTTTCGCGGGTGGATTAATAATAACAAGCATGGAAAAAATCGACCTGAACCGGATCTACAAGCGCAGGAAGAGCGACCGGGATATCTTCCAGGAGTTGATGCCCTTCAAGGTGAAGGAGATCTTGCTCGTCGCCAACTATTACGACGCGTATACCATCGAGCGGGAGGGGCAGTTTTCCGACAAGATCTTCGGGGAGTACCTGCAACTGAACCTCTTCACCGCCCCGCGCTTCACCTCCGCGGCCAGCGAGGAGGCGGCCCTCCGCGAGCTGGGGAAGAAGCACTTCGACCTGATCATCATCATGACGGGCCTCGACAAGCGCACGCCGCTCGCGACGAGCCGGAATATCAAGGCCGCGTACCCGGACATCCACCAGCTCATGCTCGTCAATAACAATACCGACCTCCCGTATTTCCACCAGATCGAGGAGGAGGTGAAGGAGTCGATCGACCGGCTCTTCGTCTGGAACGGGTCGACGAAGATATTCGTGGCCATGACCAATTACCTCGAGGACAAGGAGAATCTCGAGGCCGACACGCGGCTGGGCGACGTGCGCGTCATCCTCGTGGTGGAAAATTCCGTGCGCTACTACTCGCGCTACCTCCCCCTGCTCTACTCCGAGATCATGACCCAGACGCAGGATATCATCAAGGACGAGACGGGGACGGACGAGCTGGGGCTGATCCTCAAGATGCGCGTCTGCCCGAAGGTGATCCTGACCAGCACCTTCGAGGAGGCGGCGGAGATCATCGACAAGTATCGCGAGAACCTCGTCGGCGTGATCTCCGACGTCCGCTACCCGCGCGACGGGCGCGAGACCGAGGACGCGGGCATCCAGCTGATCCGCCACGTGCAGGGGAAAGACCACCGCGTCCAGGGCATCCCCTGCCTCCTGCAAAGCCACGAGGCCGAAAACGCCCTGAAGGCCGCCGAGGTGGGGGCCGATTTTATCAATAAAAATTCACGGACGCTCTCCCTCGACATCAAGCAGTTTATCAAGACGCGGCTGGGGTTCGGCGACTTTATCTTCCGCAACCGGCTCGGGGAACCGATCGACAAGGCGGCGAACATCGCCGAGTTCCAGCAAAAACTCGCCACGGTGCCCGAGGAGTCCATCGAGTACCACTCCAAGCGCAACGGCATCTCCGCGTGGTTCATGGCGCGCGCCGAGATCAACATGGCCAAGAAACTGCGGCGCTACAGCTTCGAGTACTTCGACAGCCCGGGTGAGGTGCGCGACTTTATCAACAACGTCTTCGAGAGTTCCCGCCTGAAAAAACTGCGGGGGAGGATCGTCAACTTCGACCCCGCGCTCGTCGACTCGAGCCACTACATCACGCGCCTCGGCAAGGGATCCCTCGGCGGGAAGGGACGGGGGCTGGCCTTTATCTCCCACTTCATCGAGAACGTCTACCTCAAGAAACTCCTCCCCGGCCTCCGCGTGGCCATCCCGAAGACGGCCATCATCGGCGTGGAGGAGTTCGACAACTTCCTCGAGACGAACGACCTCTTCAAGGTCGCGTACGGCAACCAGCCCCACGACGAGCTTCTCGCCGCCTTCCGCGAGGCGCGCCTCTCCACCAAGCTGAGGCAAAAGCTGCACCGCTACGCGCGGGTCATGACCCGGCCGCTGGCCGTCCGCTCGTCGGGACTCTTCGAGGACTCGCTCAACCAGCCCTTCGCCGGCGTCTACGCCACCTACCTGATCCCCAACAACCACCCCGACCTCGACCGGCGGGTGCACGAGCTGGAGGACGCCATCAAGCTCGTCTACGCCTCCACCTTTACCGACAACTCCCGCGCCTATTTCAAGGCCATCGACAGCCTCATCGAGGAGGAGAAGATGGGCATCATCATCCAGGAGGTGGTGGGCAACGAGCACGACGACCGCTATTACCCCGACATCAGCGGCGTCGCCCAGTCGTTTAACTTCTACCCCTTCTCGCACATCCGCCCGGAGGACGGCTTCGCGGTGCTCGCCATCGGGCTGGGCGCGCACGTCGTGGGCGGCGAGAGGGCGCACCGCTTCTCCCCCGCCTACCCCAGGCTACAGCTCGCCTCCACGACCGACATGATCCGCGACTCCCAGCGCGATTTCTACGCCCTCGACCTGGCGCCGCGATCCCGCGACCTCTACCGCGACGGCGAGGACGCCGCCATCCGCTCGCACGACCTGAAGGTGGCCGAGGCGGACGGCACGCTGGCCTACAGCGCCGCCGTCTACGACTTCATGAACGACCGCTTCGTCTACGACTTCGACGTGAAGGGACCGCGCGTGGTCAACTTTTCGAGGATCCTCCTCTACGACCAGATCCCGCTGGCGCGAACCCTCGAGATCCTCCTCGACATCTTCTCGCAGGCGATGGGGTCGCCCGTCGAGATCGAGTTCGCACTCAACATCGAGCAGGGTGCGCCCGTCTTCTACCCGCTGCAAATCAAGCCCCTCATCAAGAGCGACTACAACGTCGACATCGAGAACGTCGACGTCGACCCCGCCCGCGTCCTGCTCCGCGCCGACCGGGGGATGGGGAACGGGAAACTCGAGTTCATCCGCGACGTCGTCTACATCCTCCCCGACAAGTTCGACCGGCTCAAGACCGCGGAAATGGCGGAGGAGGTCAAGCAACTCAACGACCGCCTCGTCCGCGAGGAGGCCAAGTACCTGCTGATCGGCCCCGGGCGCTGGGGCACGCGCGACCCGCTCACCGGCATCCCCGTGCAGTGGCCCGACATCTCCAACGCGAAGGTCATCGTGGAACAGGGACTGCCCGACTTCCCGCTGGACGCCTCCCTCGGCTCCCACTTCTTCCACAACGTGACCTCCCTGCACGTGGGATACTTCGCCCTCCCCTACCGGTCGGACACCTCGTTCGTCCGCTTTGACGTCCTCGAGCAACAGGAGGTGGTGGAGGAACTCGCCTACACGCGCCACGTCCGTTTCGCCGAACCGCTGACCGTCTGGATGGACGGGCGCAAACAAAGCTCCGTTATCGGGTTTTGAGAGGAGGCGGGACGTCGCGTGCCATGCGCATAGCATCCCGTGCAACTATTTATCGCGGACGGTTGCCCCGTGACGATATTAAATTTTATCTTGGGAAAAATATCCTCCATGAATGATACGTGGAGCACCTTGTAATATGATTATAGTAGCGACCTTCGGGGCGTAAAGATGTGAGGAAACCTATAACACACAACATTAACCAAATTACGAAACCAGATGAAAAGAACAATTCTTTGTTTAATGCTTTTAAGCGTCGGGTTATTCACCGGGACGCTTTCCGCCCAACAGGTTAACGGTGTCGTGAAAGACGCGACGGGAGCGCCCCTGCCGGGCGTTACCGTTCAAGTCACGGGCACCAATTCCGGGGCGAGTACCGACGCGAACGGGCGTTTCGCGCTCAGCGTCGAGAACATCCAGACGGCCGTGTTGCGTTTCTCGTTTATCGGGATGAAGCCGCGGGTCGTCGAGGTCAAGGGCCGCGCGTCGTTGGAGATCGTCCTCGAGGAGGAGATCACCCTGCTGGACGAGGTGGTCGCCATCGGTTACGCGACGGCCAAGCGCCGGGACGTGACGGGTTCCGTCTCCTCGGTGCGGGCGGAGGCGCTCGCCGCGATCCCCGTCTCCTCGGTGGTCGAGGCGATGGCGGGAAAACTGGCCGGGGTGCAGGTGACCACGACGGAAGGCTCTCCCGACGCGGAGATGAAGATCCGCGTGCGCGGCGGCGGTTCGATCACGGGTGACAACACGCCTTTATTTATCGTCGACGGTTTCCCCGTGCCGAGTATCTCGGACATCGCCATGTCGGAGATCGAGACGATTGACGTGTTGAAGGACGCCTCCTCGACGGCCATCTACGGCGCGCGGGGCGCCAACGGGGTCGTGATCGTGACGACGAAGAGTGGCCGCGGCGGGAAGACCACCGTCAGTTATAATGCGTATTATGCCTTCAAGAAGATCGCCAAGACGCTGGACGTGCTCGCCCCGCGCGATTTCGTGAAGTGGCAGTACGAGCTGGCCGCCTTGAAGAACAGTTCGGATCTCTCCTCTTACGAGCGCTATTTCGGCGCCTACCAGGACATCGACCTGTACGACGACGTGCAGGGTAACGACTGGCAGAATCAGGTGTATGGACGCACGGGGAAGGTGTTTAACCAGAATCTGGCCATCAGCGGGGGCAGCGACAAGGTCAACTACTCCTTTAATTATGGTCACACGAACGACCGGGCGATCATGATCGGTTCCGACTTCAAGCGCGACAACGTGAGCTTCAAGTTAAGCCACAAGCCGAACAAGCAGATCAGCATGGACTTCTCCGCCCGTTACTCGGACACGAAGATTAACGGCGGCGGCACGAACGAGCAGAACGAGATCTCCCGTTCCGACTCGCGCATGAAGCACTCCGTGAGCTTCTCCCCGGTACCGATGAACGGCATCTCTTCTGACGGCTCGGACGAGGATACTTACGGCGATCTGGTGAACCCGCTAGTGGCCATCCGGGATAACGACCGGACGCAACACCGCACCAACTACAACCTCGGCGCGTCCGTGGCGTGGAAGATCCTTCCCGAGCTGGGCGTGAAGGTGGAGGTCGGGTTGGACAACAACACGAACCAGAGCAATCGCTTCTACGGCGTGACGACCTACTACGTCTCCAACA
The DNA here is from genome assembly GCA_031266545.1 of Odoribacteraceae bacterium. Lineage (GTDB taxonomy): Bacteria > Bacteroidota > Bacteroidia > Bacteroidales > Marinifilaceae > JAIRKS01. The sequence goes on from JAISAV010000041.1 coordinate 23,224, forward strand.
AGCCGGAGGCCGCCCTGCAAGGGATGCCCGCCGTGGAGCTGACCGGCAAGGAACGGCGCGCCGTGCGCAACACGAACACGCTGACCTACGACTTCAAGTCGATCCTGCCCGAGTTGCACCACATGAATCTCTTGCTGGGAGAGGAGTCGCTGAAGGCCTCCTCGTCGACGCTGACGAACACGATTCATGGCTTCCCGGGACAATTTACCTTTGACAATGCCGTGAACCTGACCACGCAAGGGCAACGCTCCTTCACGGACAACAACTTTAGCCCGGACGACAAGTTGCTCTCCTTCTTCGGCCGCTTGAACTACGATTACGACAGCAAGTACATCCTCTCGTTCACGTTTCGCGCGGACGGTTCCAGCAAGTTCGGCGGGGGCAACCGGTGGGGTTATTTCCCCTCTGCCGCCGCCGCGTGGCGCCTCTCCTCGGAGCGCTTCATGGAGGCCTCGCGCGACTGGCTGGACGACTTGAAGCTGCGCTTTAGCTACGGCACGGCGGGTAACAACAACATCCCTTCCGGGCAGATGGCCCAGACCTTCGAGTCCAAGTCCACCACGTGGATCAACGGCACGGACTCTTACTGGGCGGCCTCCAAGACGATGGCCAACCCGCAATTGAAGTGGGAGACCACCTACACGCGTAACCTCGGCCTGGACTTCACAATGCTCGCGAGCAAGCTGAGCGGTAGCCTCGAGTTTTACCTGAACTCGACGAAAGACCTGCTGATACAATTCCCCGTGGCGGGCACCGGCTACGACACGCAATACCGGAACATGGGCGAGACCCAGAACAAGGGCGTCGACCTGTCGCTGAATTACGTGATCCTCGACCAGCCCAACGCCGGGCTGAGCGTCAACTTTAACATCGGCTTCAACAAGAACGAGATCAAGTCGCTGGGCATCATGCAGGATTTCACGCAGCACTCCGACTGGACGAACGAGTTTAGCGACGACTTCCGCGTGGCCGTCGGCGGTTCCGTCGGCGAGATGTACGGCTTCGTGCACGACGGGCGCTACGAGGTGGACGACTTCACGGGCTACGACGGCAGCAAGTGGGTGTTAAAACCGGAGGTGGCCGACAACAAGAACTTCGTGCGGGTGCGACCGGGAGCGATGAAAATCAAGGACCAGCCGACAAACGGCGACGGCACGGGCGACCTGGTCATCGACGACAACGACCGCGTGGTGATCGGCAACGCCAACCCCCTGCACACCGGCGGTTTCACCATCAACGGGCGCCTGCGCGGCTTTGACCTCTCCGCCGTCTTCAACTGGAGCTATGGCAACGACGTCTACAACGCCAACAAGATCGAGTATACCTCGTCGAGCAAGTACCAGTACCGGAACATCGTCACCGGGATGGCCGACGGCAAGCGCTGGACGAACCTGAGGCCCGACGGGACGATCAGCAATGACCCGGCCGAGCTGGCGGAGATGAACCGGAACACCACGATGTGGTCGCCCTTCACCGACAAGTACGTCTTCACGGACTGGGCCGTCGAAGATGGCTCGTTCCTCCGCCTGAGCACGCTGACGCTGGGATATACGTTGCCCAAGTCCTTGCTGGCAAGGCTACACGTGGAAAAGCTACGCGTCTACGTGACCGGCTACAACCTGTACTGCCTGACGAACTATTCCGGCTTCGACCCGGAGGTCTCGACGCGTCGCAAGACGAACCTGACGCCCGGCGTGGACTACTCGGCTTACCCGAAGAGCCGTCAGCTCGTCTTTGGCGTGAACTTGAATTTTTAATCGTGGAACTTTAAGCAATGCATTGACATGAAAAAATGGATATATATCGTTTGTTTGTCCGTCGCGGGCTTCTTAATGACCGCCTGCGAGGATTTCCTGGAGGCCCCGACAAAGTCTTCCATGGACGAATCGGTGATTTTTTCGACGCCGATACTGGCGGAGGGCGCGATCTTGGGCATACACCAGTCGTTTGGCGAGACCAATTCCTACCGGGGACGTTACCTCTTGTGGTACGGTTATAACACGGATATAGAGTGGCACAGCAGCTCCGAGAACAATGACGACGGCGGCGGTGCGATGCCGGGTTACAACACGACCCCCGTGAACAGCCAGATGAACACGGACGACAACGTCTGGGCAAAACTGTACGAGGGCATCGAACGCGCGAACATCTGCATCCGCGGGCTACGGGCCTACGGGAACCCGCAACCGGGCACGGAACTGGGGCAGTTACTGGGCGAGGCGCTCGCGTTGCGGGCGGTCATCTACGCGGACCTGGTCAAGGCGTGGGGCGACGTGCCCGCGCGATTCGAGCCGATCACTTCCGAGACCCTTTACCTGCCACGGGCAGACCGGGACGTGATCTACAAGCAACTGATTGCCGACCTCGGCGAGGCGGCCACGCTGGTGGCCTGGCCCGGGGAGACCTCCGTGACCTCCTCCGTGGAGCGCGTGAACAAGGCTTTCGTCAAGGGGCTGCGCGCCCGCTTGTGCCTCAACGCGGCCGGTTACTCGCAACGGAAGGACGGGGTGCGGCGGAGCACCGACCCGGAACTCTCCGTGGAGAATCTCTATGCCATCGCCCGGCAGGAGTGCGATGACGTGATCGAGAGCCATACCTGCGCGCTGGAACCCGCTTTCCAAGACGTCTTCGTAAAGCTCTGCCAGGATAACCTCGCGACGGGCGGGGAGTCACTGTGGGAGATACCGTTCTCGTCCGGACGCGGGCGCATGGCCTTTACCTTTGCCGTGCGGCACGCCGCCGTGAACCAGTTTACCGCGCAGGCACGCGGGGGCACCGTGGGGCCGCTGTCTAATGTCTTCTTCGACTATGATTTGAAGGACACTCGCCGCGACGTCACGTGCGTTCCCTACGAGTGGGCGGGCGGCAAGGTCGAGAACGGAAGCGTGACGACTCCCGCGAAGCAACAATTGCGCTCCTTTAAACAATGGTGTTTCGGGAAATTGCGCTACGAGTGGATGACGCGCTACGTGACCTCGACCAACGATGACGGGATCAACAAGCAATACATGCGCTACGCCGAGATCATCTTGATGATGGCGGAGGTGCTCAACGAGCTGGAAGGCCCGGACGCGGCCCGTCCTTACCTGAAGATGTTGCGCGCGCGGGCATTCGCCCCTGCAGACCGGGCGGACAAGGTGGAGGCTTACGCCGATGCCCTGACGACGAAACAGGCCATGTTCGACGCCATTGTCGACGAGCAGGCGCTGGAATTCTGCGGCGAGATGCTGCGCAAGGAGGCCTTGATCCGCTGGAACTTGCTGAAGACAAAATTAGACGAGGCCAAGGCCAAGCTGTTCCGCCTGCGAGACCGGACGGGCGAGTACGCGGATATCAACGAGTACGTCTATTTTAGCGTGACGGGATCGTCGGTCGCCGCCAACACCACTTACGGCGGTACCTACGAGAACACGGCGCTGGTGATGTACGGCCTGAACCACGGGGAGCTGGATGACAAGACCACCGAGTACACGGACAAGGAGAGCTGGATCAAACCCTCCAACCTGACCGACGAGAAGATCAACTCCCTCTACTATAACAACCCGGACGCCAACCAGTATTGGCCCATATGGCAACGCTTCGTGGACGGTAGCAACGGGATGTTGAACAATGACTAAGCCTATTACTCATTTTTATAAACATAAGTGATGAAAAAGATTTACAAAAATACATGGGTCGCAATCGTCCTCCCGATGATGGCGCTCTTCGCGGCCTGTTCGGATGACATCGACCCGGTGGTGGAGTCACTCGATTTTAGTCGCCTGATGACCCCCGTGGGCACGGAGATCAGGGTGGTGAATCGCAACTCCGTGAGGCTAAACTGGACGCCGGTGCGCGGGGCTGAAGAGTACACGGTGGAATTTAGCGAGGATAGCCTGTTGTTCGGTGCGATCGTGCGGACGGAGATCGTGACCGCGGAGCGCTTGCCGGTGACGTTCGTCATGTCCGGCGAGACGCAGTATTCTGTTCGCGTCAAGGCGACGGCGGCGGGTATTACCGACTCGAAATGGGCGATGACTGCCTTTAAAACGGACGCCGAGAATATTTTCCAGCCGATCAACCTGAGCGATATCGAGGCCACGCAGGTCACGGTGCGCTGGCCCGCCGGTAGCGAGGCGACCGATCTGGTCGTTAATCCCGGGAACATCACCCGGCCCGTGACGGCAGGGGAGAAAGAGGAAGGGCAGGCCACGATCACCGGGTTGGCGAGCGAGACGACTTACACCGTGGTGCTCAAGAATGGCACGAAAACCCGCGGCACGCTCTCGTTCACCACGCTGCTCGACCTGGGCGGGGCTGTTCAGGTGAACCCGGACGATGACCTGGAAGCCATCCTGGAAGGAGCCTCCGCGGGCGACGTGTTTGCCCTCATGCCGGGAACGTATGTCGTGAACGCCGAGGTTGCCGTGGCGCAATCCATCGCCATCAGGGGCGCGCGCCCGGCGGATAAACCGGTGGTCACCGGCGCGGTATTCAGGATGAGCGGGACGGCCGGTCTCCAGATAAAGGATGTGGTGATCGACGGGACGGGCGCTCCCAATGAGAACCAGATGATCATTTATGATGCCGGCACGTTTGAGGAGTTGAGGATAGAAGATAGCGAGATCACGAACTACGTGAAGGGATCCCTCTACGTGAACGCTGCGACCTATATCGAGTCGCTCGTGATCACGAGGTGTATTTACTCGACCGTACAGTGTGTTGGCGGGGACTTTATCGATTTCCGCAATGGTTTGGCGAGGACGCTTCTCTTTACCGGCAACACGGTCTATAACTGTGCCGTCGATCGCGATTTTTTCCGCATGGACGCGGGCGGTTCTACGAATTTCCCCAGCGTGAAGAGTATCATTACGATCACGAATAACACGTTCTATAATGCTTCTTCGGGGAGTGCCAGCCGTCGCCTCCTTTACGTGCGACTGACCGATCACGAGATCACGTTCAGCAAGAACATCGTCGCGAACTCCCAGGGTATTTATTCCAATCAAGCCGCGACGACGGTGGTCGAGATGAGGAATAATAACTACTTTAACGCCCCGAATTACCTGACCAGCACCGTGAAGGACGATCCGGCAAATGGCTACACGACCCTTGATCCGGGTTTTGCCAATGCCGCGGGCGGTAATTTCACGGTCAGCAACGAGACGTTAATCGAAGAGGGGATCGGCGACCCGCGTTGGTTGCCGTGATCGTGGGGAATGATTGATTCGAGGCTGTCTCAAGGCGCTCCTGCAAGGTTCGCGGGAGTGCCTTTGAGACAGCCTCTTCGTACCTTGAAACAGTTTTTTTATACCTTTGTGGCGAGTATTTTAAAATTAGAAGAGATGAAAACAACTATTTTGCTGCTATTCTTGAACGTCGGCTTATTTACCGGCTGCCTTTCCGCACGGGAAGAGCCGCGTGACGCGACACCACCGGACGACGCCCGGCAAGTACCGGCCTTCCCGGGGGCCGAGGGAGGGGGGAAATACACCACGGGAGGCCGCGGGGGCAAGGTGTACACCGTGACAAACCTCAAGGACGACGGCAGCGAAGGATCGCTCCGCTGGGCCTTGCAGCAACGGGGGCCGCGCGTCATCGTCTTTGCCGTGTCCGGCTGGATCGAGTTGCAACGGGCGCTGGACATCAACGAGGGAGACGTGACGATCGCCGGGCAAACGGCCCCCGGCGACGGCGTCGGCTTGAGGGATTACCCGTTGAAGGTGAAGGCCAACAACGTGATCATCCGCTACCTCCGCTTTCGACTGGGAGATGTACGGGCGACGCAGGAGGACGCCATCAGCGGGGTGAGGGTCGCGCGCCTCGTGATAGATCACTGTTCCATGAGCTGGAGCGTGGACGAGTGTGCCTCTTTCTACGACAACACGCAGTTCACGATGCAATGGTGCATCATCGCCGAGAGCCTCCGCTCCTCGGCGCACGAGAAGGGGGCGCACGGCTTCGGGGGCATCTGGGGGGGGAGCGGCGCCACGTTCCACCACAACCTGCTGGCACACCACAGCAGCCGCACGCCGCGCCTGTGCGGGAGCCGCTACACCGGTAAACCCGAAAACGAGAGCGTCGATTTCTGCAACAACGTCCTCTACAACTGGGGACCCGTCAACGGGGGGTACGCCGGGGAGGGAGGCGTCTACAATTTCATCAACAACTATTACAAGCCAGGGCCTTCCACGGCCACCAAGAGGCAATTAGTCTACCGCGTCTTCCAGCCCAACTACGACGACGGCTCGCAACGCAACGCGCAGGGCACGTGGGGACATTTCTACCTCTCCGGCAACTATTTTGACGACTCGTCCCCGGCCCTTCCCGCGGCGTGGCGCCCGTTGCTGGCGGCCACCAACGCGAATAACTGGGAGGGCTTGCATCCCAACGACACCACCCGCTACTGGGAAGGGTGGAAGACGATACGCGCCGACGAGGTGTTTGACATCGCCGGCACCGGGTACATGCAAACGGCACGGGAGGCTTACGAGGCGGTGCTGGAACACGCCGGGGCCTCGCTGGCGAGGGATGCCGTAGACCGGAGGATCGTGGAGGAGACGCGGGCGGGCGCCTATACCTATATCGGCTCGAGGGGCGGCGCAAACGGGTTGATTGACTCGCAGGAGGACGTCGGCGGGTGGCCGGAATTGAAGGGGGGCAGCGCCGCGCGAGACACCGACGGGGACGGCATGCCGGACGAGTGGGAAGAGGCACACCGCCTGAACCCGCGGGTAGACGATTCGGCCCTTTACACGCTGGACGAGGAGTATACCAACATCGAATGTTACCTGAACGAGAAAGCTCGCCCCGCGATTTCGGGGAAAAATGGATAAACACACGAATCATGACGACCAAAACATTATTCTTTAGTTGCCTGCTCGCCTGCCTGTCGTGCGGGAACGCCTCGAGGGGCGATCACTGGAAGGACGCGGGAGAGGTGTTGCAGCAGATCGTTCCCCCGCGCTTCCCGGAACGGGCGTGGAACGTGCGCGACTTCGGCGCCGCGGAGGGTGAGGAGATCACGCGGGCGATCGCCGGGGCGATAGAAGCGTGCCACGCGGCGGGCGGCGGCCGCGTGATCATCCCCGCGGGAGAGTACTTCACGGGAGCGATCACGCTGAAATCCAACGTGAATTTGCACCTTTCCGAACACGCGGTGCTGAAGTTTTCCACCGACCCGAAGGCTTATACCCCTTTCGTGCTCTCGCGCTGGGAGGGGATCGATTGTTATAACTACTCGCCGTTGATCTACGCGCATGGGGCGGAAAATGTCGCCGTGACGGGAGAAGGCGTGCTGGACGGGCAGGCCGACCGTGACCACTGGTGGTCGTGGAAGGGCCTCCGGGAGTACGGCTGGGAGGCGGGAATGCCGAGCCAGCACTTCCGCCCGGGCGGCGTGGCGGGACGCGCGAGGCTGGCAAGGATGAACGCGGAACGCCTCCCCGTGGAGCAACGCGTCATGGACGAGGAGGATTGCCTGCGCCCCCCGTTTATACAGTTTCACACCTGCAAGAATGTCCTGATCGAGGGGGTGACCATCGTGCGCGCGCCCTTCTGGTTGATACACCCGCTGCTGTGCGAGAACGTGACGGTGAGGGGGGTGCGCCTCGAGAGCCACGGCCCCAACAACGATGGGTGTGACCCCGAATCCTGCAAGAACGTGCTGATCGAGAAGTGCTATTTCGATAACGGGGATGACTGCATCGCGATCAAGTCGGGGCGCGATGACGACGGGCGTTCGTGGAACGTGGCCAGCGAGAATATCATCGTGCGCGATAACGTCATGCGGGACGGTCACGGGGGCGTCGTCATCGGCAGCGAGATCTCGGGCAACTGCCGGAACGTGTGGGTAGAGAACTGCGAGATGAGCAGCGCGAACCTCGACCGGGTTATCCGCGTCAAGTCCAACGCCGTCCGCGGGGGGGTGATCGAGAACCTTTTCGTGAGAAACATCCGCGTGGGCGAGTGCAAGGAGGCGGTCTTCCGCGTGGAGATGAAGTACGAGAAGGTGATGGATGGCCCCAACTTGCCGGTGGTTAGAAATGTTCATCTCGAAAACATTACCTGCCAGGGGAGCCGCTACGGGCTGTTTATCGACGGCTTCCCGAATCGGGATCAAGTGTATGATGTATTCGTGAAAAATTGTACCTTTGAGGGAGTCCAAGAGAAGGGATTAAACCGGATCATTGGTGCAAGAAACGTTGATTTAGATAATTTTATCATCAACGGGCGCATCATGGATTAGGGGGGACGGAAACC
>JAISAV010000107.1 GCA_031266545.1 Odoribacteraceae bacterium
GTTTTAGAAAAAAAAGCTGTTCGCCCATATAAAATATGAAACAAATTAGTGATTAGTGGTTAGTAGTTAGTGGTTAGTGCTTGGCAAGAAGGGCTGAAGGCCCGCCATAACCCAGCCCAACGCATCGCGTTGGATAAAGGATATATCAAAAGCGTTGCACCCAGAAAGGGCGGTATACTCATTTTAAATATGCTGCCCCTTCTGGGCGCAATGCGGTATAATATATCCATTACCCAACGCGTTGCGTTGGGCTGGGTTATGGCGGGCCTTCAGCCCTTCTCGCAAAGCACTAACCACTAACCACTAACCGTTAATCATTTCCCGCACTCAGGTCAATTTAAACCTCGTCGTTCCACTTCCCGGTGAAGCCGGAGCGGATGGCGGCGATAAAGCGTTCTTTCCAGCGCTCGTCCTTGCTTTCCTCGACGCGCGAGAGGCGGATAAAGAGGTCGGCCTCGGAGGTGGCGTGGAAGTCCCGGGCAGGCAGGTAGCAGGTTTCTTCCCGCGTGTCGGTGGTGACGAGGATGTGGCGCTCGATCATCTCGTCGAGGATCATTTGTAGCTTGCTCGCGTTCATCTTGAGTTCCCGGGCGATGTCGGCGGCGGTGGCGCCTCCCTCTCGCGCGTATCGCAAGGCGATGACGCGCATGACCCGGAGCGCCGACTCGATCATGGCTAACCACGGCTCGTCACCGCGCGCCTCGTCCCGGTAGATAAAATGGCGGTTGCGCAGGATGTAGCATAGTTCCGTGCCCCAGAGAACGATGCTCCAACTGAGTTGTACCCACACCAGCAGCAGGGGGAGCGCGGCGAGGCTGCCGTAGATCGCGTTGTAGGAGTTGACGCCCACCTGAAAGCGGATGTAAAGCCACTGCATCACCTGGTAGAGGCTCCCGGCCACGAGGGCGGCCCAGAAGGCGTGCTTGAAGCGCACGGGAACCGCAGGCAGGAACATGTACAGGAAGATAAAGAGCAACCATACCAGCAGGTAGGGGATCCACGCGAGGAGGGGCGTCACCCACGGGGCGAAGTCCGGGAGGTAGGTTTCGAGGCCGGTCGTCAGGAAGACGTTCACGCCGCTGCCCAGCATCACCAGCAGGGGGGCGACGAAGAGCACGGAGAGGTAGTCCGTGAACATGCGCCGCAGGCCCCTCCCCTGCTTGACGCGCCAGACGCGGTTCATCGCCGTTTCCGCGCAGTTGAGCACCCGGATGACGGCCCACAGGAGGATAAAGATGCCGACGCCGGTGATGAGGCCGCCGCGCGCGTTTTCGATCGCCCGGTTGGCAAATTCCATCGCCTGGTCGAGCACCGCGGCGTTTTCCTCGAAGATGGAGTGCAGGAAATTGTCGAGGGAGTTGCGGATGCCGAAGCCTTTCGCGATGGCGAAAAGGAGGGCGATCACCGGGACGAAGGAGAGGAGCGAGTAGTAGGTGAGCGCCGAGGCCGACATGCCGCAGGCGTCGCCGAGGAAGCGGTGGACGGAGACGACGAGGGCCGACAGCGCCTTGCGCGCGAGTTCGAGGGCGCCGCGGCGGTCGCGGCGGAGCGTCCGGTAGTGGTATTCCAGCGTGAAGACGCGCCGGGAGAAACTGCCGAGGAGGCGCGCGGGGAAGGAGGCTCTTTTTTTCACGTCCGCGCGGGGTTAGAAGAGGCCGGCCAGTTGTCTTTTGACATCGTCCGCCGGGGCGTCGTGGGGGAAGGTCAGGCAGGGGCGCTGCATGACGACGGGGTGCTCCTCGCGGTAGCGGGCGATGCCGCCGCCGGTGATGTTGAGCATGATGACGGCGTCGCGCTCCACGCGGCCCGCCCGCGCGGCCTGTTCCAGCGAGGCGAGGGCCACGGCGGCGGCAGGTTCGATGTCGATGCCTTCCAGTCGCGTGAAGGTGGCGGCGGCGGCGCGCGCCTCCTCGTTCGTGACCGCCAGAACGTCGCCGCCGGTGGCGACGAGGGCGTCGTATAGCCCACCCTTGATGCCGTAGGGGGGCTTGCGGTTGGAGAGGACTTTCGCGTCGATGGCCGCCGCGTGTTTTCTGGCCGTCTCCTCGCCAAGCGGCAGCATTTCCCGCGATCCCGCCCGCCACGCGTCGCGGATCGGGGTGAAGGGGATGTTTTGCGATACCATGAGTTTCATGAAGTGGCTGCCGAAACGTCCGTCCTCAATAAAGCGCTTGTTGGCTTCCCACGCGGCGATGGCTCCCGTGCCGCTCCCCACGGCCTGAAAATAGTAATCCGGGAGGCGACCGACGCGCGTGACGGCCGATAGCACCGTCGTGGCCATCCCGTCGCGCCGCGCCACGTTTTTCGCGCCGCCCTCCGGGTAGAATTGTTCCATCTCGCAGGCCACGTTCGAGAGGCGTATCGCGTCGAAGTAGTCACTGCCCGAGGCCGTGCACGCCAGCTTCACGCAGTCGGCCCAGGGCTTGTCGGCCCACAGGGCGCCGAGGTTGTCCTCCGGGACGCAGAGCAGGAGCGGGATGCCGTTGTCCGAGCATACCTGCCCGAAGGCCCGCGCCGTGTTGCCGGCGGAGGCGACGACCATGACCCGCCCCGGCCGCCGTCCCGGCCGCGCGCACACGGAGTAGGCCTCGCACTCCTTGAACGTGCCCGTTCTCATCCACGCGCCGCGCTCCGGCCAGTAGCCGCTGAAGGTGATGAAGAGGTTGCTTAATCCCACGTGCCCGCCGATTTTGTCGCCGCGGTAGGTTACCGGCGCCGCCGAGCCGCGCAGTTGCCGGTCTACCGGCAGCCAACCGGCGTAGAGGTAGAATCCTTGCAGGTCTTCCCGCGGGTGAAATTGTTTTTCCGCGTAGCGGGTAGTGATCAGGGCGTCCCCGGAGGGGGAGTCTAATTCCCAGTTTTCGTCGGGGAACGTGATCCCGTGGTGTGCCGATTCAAGTTGATAGTCGCAGCGTATCTTTGTCGTTTCCATATTTTTATGTTATTATTTACCGGGATAGGGTCGTGCCTCGCGAGGGGGCCAACGTGTTCCGTAACTTGAGCGCGTCGATGTCCCGCGGGTTCAGTTGCAAGGCCCGTTCTATCCGTTCCAACGCGTCTCCCCGGTAGTCCAGTTGGAGGTCGCGCGTGGCCAGCAGTACCAGCCATTCCGGGTCATCCTCGCGACCGGGGGTGCTTGCCAGCAGGGCTGACGCCTCGCTCGTCTTTTCTTGCAGGAGGAGCGCCCGGATCTTTAACTTGGCCAGCGCGTAGTGCTCCTTACCGTCCCGCTCGAGCACGGTTAAAACCTGCTGGTAGCGGTCTTTCACGCCCGCGCGGAGGTAGCAGTCCGCCAACGCGAGGAAGGCGTTTTCGTTGGCCTTGCCCTGTTGCGCCGCCGTCTCGTATGGCTTGATCGCTTGTGCGTAGTTCCCGTTGCGCCACAGGATGTGCCCGGCCAGCACCAGGGCCTGATCGTTGCCGGGGTTGTAGCGCAGGGCCTTGTTTAGCTGCTCGATGGCCTCCTTGTCGTTGTATTCTTTGCTGTAGACCAGTCCTTTCATGTAGTACGAGGAGGAGGAGAGGTCGTTCTGGGCCAGCATCTGGTCGACGGCCGCGTGCGCCTCGCGGGTGTTCCCCAGTTCTATCTCGTTCAGCGCTTTGACGGTCAGGGCGTCCATGAGCTGGGGTTGGCGTTTCAAGGCCTCGTTGGCGGCGCGTACCGCGTTTCGCGCTTGGCCCATCCCGTAGTACAGGCGGGCGAGGCGCGTCCACATCTCCTCGTTCCAGGGGTGTTCCTTCAGGTACTCTTCCAGCACGCGCGCCGCTCCCGCGTAATCTTCCGCGGTCAAGAGCCGCATCGCCTCCAACTCGCGCTTGGAGACCCGCTTGCCCACGAAACTCATGGGGAGTTTCTCCGCTTCTACCGCGTGGAGCAGGCCCTCGCGCACCGGGAAGAGGCCATGCTTGAGCTGGTAGTCGTTGATGTAGACGTTGGCGAATATCATGTAGTCCCAGTCCTTGTCGAATTTCTCGTAGTAGCGGCCGTAGATGATTTTGACGTTGGTGTCTTTCCGGAAGTAGTACTGCATGTTGGCGGAGTGGTTCGTGATGATCGTCACGGGACGCCCCCGGTAGTCCACGTTCTCTTTAAACCAGTCGGCGGCCTCTTTTAGCGAGTTGTAGTAGTAGTCCGTCTCGTAGTCGCCGTACGCGCCGTGGAGGCCCCCGATCAACTCGTTGAAGTAGATGTACTCGTTCGGGTGGTTGCGGGCCACGTGCCGGAGGGGCAGGGCCAGCAAGGCCGCAAGTACCACGAGGGAGGCTACTCGTATCGCCTTGGAAGAGAGCGAGAGCAGGCTCGTCCAGCAGTACGCGGCCAAGACGACCATCACCGGCATCACGAAAAGCATGTGACGGATGCCGCCGTAGAGGTTGGAGTTTTTGTGAATCACCCAAAAGACCGGGAAGATTAACGCGAAGAGCAGGAAGAAGGCGTTTAGCGTGAAGTGTTTCCGCCGCGCCGCCACGAGGATCATGTAACCCGCCCACCCGACGACCACGATTAACGGCGAGGCGATCAGCAGGTATTTCGGGGCGTAGTGCCAGGGTAACATGTTTGACATGACTTGCTTGCCCTCGAAGATGGTGCGCAGGCCGATACTCAGGTTGGTAAATTCCCGCAAGGAGGCCAGCACGTTGGTGAAAGGACGGTCTAACGCGTACGGCCAGCACAGGATGGAGAGGAGGTAGCCCGCGCCCAGCACGAGCAGGAGCAGGAGCAGGATGTTTTCAATCTCTTTCCGGTGCTTGAGGAATTTGTAAAATTCTTTCCAGCCTACCCACAAGATGTAGAATAACCCGCCGTACATCAACAAGTAAGGGAAGAGGAGCAGCCCGCCGGAACGCGTCCCCAGCGCCAGCACGATCCCCGCGACGGCCCCGATCATGTGGCGCAACTTGACCACCGGGTAGCGGTCGAAAAGCCGGATAAAGTAGAAGATGGCAACGAGGTAACCCACCGCGAAGGGGATGTCTTTTAAATTGTTCATGCTGTGGCCGAGGTAACGCGGGGAGAGGAAAAGCAGGAGCATGGACAGTAAACCACATGCCCCGCCCGCCAGTCGAAGTCCCAGCAAGCCGATGAAAATGATCCCCGCGGCGCCCGTCAAGGCACAGATGAAATGGCGCACCCGGTAGACGTCGTCGGCCCCGATCGCTTCCGTGACGACCGCCGCCACGACTTGCACCACGTTGCCGTAGAAGTGAAGCATCGTTTTGGGCTGGTCTAACGCGGCCTTGTCCCCTTTCGTGAAGTAGTCCAGCACCAGCATGGAGTGGCGATGATCCACGTACTCGTCCCCGCTGATCCCGTAGTCCTTGCTGATGTACGGCATGTAGATGAGCACGAAAAGGCCGAACAGTAACATGAAAAAGCGGGTGGTCATCTCCCGGCGAGGGTCGCCCGCGCGGAACAGGGTCTTGAAGAATGCCCCGGAAAGCAGGTAGTGGAAGGGCGCCTTGACCCCGTAATTCCACGCGGTGGGCGCTTGCTCGCCCTTTTCCCACGTCAGGGCGCTCTCCGCGCGGTAAAATTTCACGGGACTCTTGGACAAGCTGTAGGCCACGGCCCGCAAGAGGTTCGGGTCAACGTCTTTCCCGGCGTATGCTTTGAGGAAAAGCGTCTTATCGCCGATCAACACCGGCGAGTCAAGGATCTCGCGGTCACCCCGGTAGAGCCGCGGGTCGATAAAACCAAACCATTTTTTCGCGCCCTTTGCGGCAAGGTAGTAAATGCCGTTCTCTCGCGTTTTTTTCTGGTTGTACTCGTGTATGACCCGGGCGAGATTCCCGAGGGGCAAGCGATCTATGTCTATCAATATCACGTCTCCCGATGTACCGGCCACGTGACGGATGAAGTCCTCGTGCGTGTAATCACCGTTGATCAAGGTGATGGAGTAGCCCGCGGGAACCTCCGAAGCGGGTATCTGGCAGTTCTCTCTCCTTGAAAAGGCTATGACCCGTGATCCATGTAAGTGCATAGGCGTGAATGTTTAGTTTTGCACGCGAAAATATGCTTTTCTTTGCAATCCTCCTAACGTTCCGCCGTAATTTGTCGCCCCGTCGGCCATGACACGCCCGCGTTTGCAGCCATTGTCGTCGCATCGTCACGGTATTTTCTGACAGAACGTCACGAAAACATGACAGAATCCTTCCCCAAATTCTAATGGCATATCATTTGCGGATGAACGGGCGTCCGTTGAAATGAGTCAAAGGAATTTAAAGTATAATGTCACATAAAAAATAAATGAGTTATGGGAAAGATAATTGGAATAGACTTGGGAACCACTAATTCCTGCGTTGCCGTGATGGAAGGCAACGAGCCGGTGGTCATACCTAACAGCGAGGGGAAAAGAACAACGCCCTCGATCGTGGCTTTCGTGGATAATGGCGAGCGCAAGGTGGGCGATCCCGCTAAACGACAGGCTATCACGAATCCCACGCGTACGATATACTCCATCAAACGCTTCATGGGGGAGCGGTTCGACCAGGTGGACAAGGAGGTGAATCGCGTGCCCTACAAGGTGGTCAAGGGCGATAATAATACCCCCCGCGTGGATATCGGCGATCGCAAGTACTCCCCGCAGGAGATTTCGGCCATGACCCTACAGAAGATGAAGAAGACGGCCGAGGATTACCTGGGACAAGAGGTGACCGAGGCCGTGATCACGGTGCCCGCCTATTTTAACGATTCGCAACGTCAGGCCACGAAGGAGGCAGGCGAAATTGCCGGGTTGACCGTGAGGCGGATCATCAACGAGCCGACCGCTGCCGCCCTCGCGTACGGGCTGGATAAGCAGGACAAGGACATGAAAATCGCCGTGTTCGACCTCGGGGGAGGTACTTTCGATATCTCGATTCTCGAGCTGGGCGAAGGCGTGTTCGAGGTGAAATCGACCGACGGGGATACCCACCTCGGCGGGGATGATTTCGATGACGTGATTATCAACTGGCTGGCCGACGAGTTCAAGAAGGACGAGGGCGTCGATATACGCAAGGATCCGATGGCACACCAACGACTGAAAGAGGCCGCCGAGAAGGCAAAGATCGAGCTTTCGAGCACCTCTTCCACGGAGATTAACTTGCCATATATTTTCCCTGTGGACGGGATACCCAAGCACCTCGTGCGCACGCTTACCCGTGCGCAGTTTGAGCAGTTGACCGATCACCTGATCCAGTCCACGATCGAGCCTTGCCGCCGCGCGTTGAAAAATGCCAACATGACTCCTTCGGATATTCAGGAGGTGATTTTGGTGGGCGGCTCTACCCGTATCCCCGCCGTGCAGAAGAAGGTGGAGGGATTTTTCGGGAAAGTGCCCTCCAAGGGGGTGAACCCGGACGAGGTGGTGGCCATCGGCGCCGCTATACAAGGAGGCGTGCTGACCGGCGAGGTAAAGGATGTGTTGTTGCTGGATGTCACCCCGTTGTCCCTCGGTATCGAGACGTTAGGAGGTGTGCTGACCAAGTTGATAGAGGCCAATACCACGATCCCGACCAAGAAATCGGAGGTATTTTCGACCGCCGTCGATAACCAGCTTTCCGTGGAGATCCACGTGCTGCAAGGCGAGCGTGCCATGGCAAAGGATAACAAGACGATCGGGCGTTTCCATCTCGATGGCATTCCTTCTGCCCCGCGTGGTGTGCCCCAGATCGAGGTGAGCTTCGATATCGATGCCAACGGTATCCTGAAGGTTTCCGCCAAGGATAAGGCCACCGGCAAGGAGCAATCCATCCGCATCGAGGCATCTTCCGGCCTCTCTGACGCCGATATCCGCAAGATGAAGGATGAGGCCGCCGCGAATGCCGAGGCCGACCGCAAGGAGAAAGAACGCGTCGACACGATCAACAAGGCCGACAGTATGATCTTCCAAACGGAAAAACAACTGAAGGAATTCGGCGACAAATTGCCCGCCGACAAAAAGCAACCCATCGAGGCCGCCCTGCAAAAACTGAAAGAGGCTCACAAGGCACAGGATATCACCGCCATCAACACGTCTATCGACGAGCTGAACACGGTGTTCCAAGCCGCCTCCCAGGAGATGTATAACGCCCAACAACAAGCCGACAGCGGCCAACAAACCCCTCCCAAATCCGAGGGCGGTGGCGACGAGGTCACTGACGTGGACTTCGAGGAGATCAAGTAA
>JAISAV010000141.1 GCA_031266545.1 Odoribacteraceae bacterium
AACATCCACGAGACCACGGAAAACGGCCACTACCTGACGCCGGAGCAGATGCGCCGCAACTTCGAGATCATGAAGCAGAATAACATCAACGCCGTGCGCCTGAGCCACTACCCGCAGGATAGGAAGTTTTACGAGATGTGCAGCGAGTATGGCATCTACGTCTACGACGAGGCCAACATCGAGTCGCACGGGTACTACTACACGATCTACCAAGACGACATGCGCAAGGGCGCAGTGGGACACGTTGACGGGAACAAGCGCGGCACCCTCGGCCACAACCCCGATTACTTGGAGAGCCACCTCTCCCGCGCCCGCAACATGTTCGAGCGCAACAAGAACTACCCCTCCGTCACCATCTGGTCGCTGGGCAACGAGGGAGGCAACGGCTACAACTTTTACAACGCCTACACCCTGCTCAAGGAACTAGACAAGGACTTGATGGCCCGCCCCGTCTGTTACGAGCGCTCGCTGGAGGAGTGGAACACCGACATGGTGGTACCGCAATACCCCTCCGCCGCGAGCTTCCGCTACTACGGCGAGAACGGCCGCGGCAACCCTTACGCGGACAACCGCCCCTACGTCCCCTCCGAGTACTCGCACGCGATGGGCAATTCCAGCGGCAACCTCTATGACCAGTGGCTGGAAATCAACCGCTATCCCAACCTGCAGGGGGGCTTCCTCTGGGAGTGGATCGACCACGCGCTGAAGAGCGCGACCCCCGACGGGAAGACCTTCTGGGCGTACGGCGGGGACTTCGGCAAGGATCTCCCCTCCGACGGCAATTTCGTCGCGGACGGCCTTGTCAACCCGGATCAAACCCCGCACCCGGCGATGGCCGAGGTGAAATACACGCACCAGAACGTGGGCTTCGAGGCCGTGGACTTGCGGGAGGGAAAGATAAGGATCATCAACCGCTTTTACTTCACCGACCTGTCGAAATACGTCATCAAGTACCGCCTGCAGGAGAACGGCAAGACCACCCGCGAGGGGGTGCTGCCCCTGAAACTCGCCCCGCTGGACTCCACCGTGGTCACGCTCCCCGTGGACAGGCTAAAGGCCAAGCCGGGCGTCGCCTACTTCGCGAATTTCGAGGTAACCACCCGCCAGCCCGAGCCGTTGATCCCGACGGGCCATGTCATCGCGTACGACCAGTTCGAGTTGCCGATCGCGGCGCCGAAGCCCGCGTACAAGAACCCCGGCGGGCCGCAACTCGTCGTTGACGAGGCGGGAGACCTGATCACGATCCACTCCCCGAAGGTCAGCGTGACCTTCGACAAGCGGCAAGGGGTACTCTCCTCGTACCGCGTGGACGGCCTCGAGTACTTCGCGGGCGGCTTCGGCATACAACCCAACTTCTGGCGCGGCCCCACCGACAACGACTACGGGAACCAGTCCCCCGCCCGCCTGCAAATCTGGAAGGAGTCGAGCAAGAACTTCCGGGTCGCCTCCGCCTCCGCCCGCGTGGAGGAGGGCGTCGCCCTGCTGGACGTGACCTACGCACTGGCCGCCGGTAACGAGTACATCCTGCAATACAAGTTATACCCGTCGGGCGTCCTGCACGCGGGAGTGACCTTTACCCCCGCCCTCGCCGAGGCGCGGCAGGTCGGCCTTTCCGACGCGGCGCGGGAGGCCACGCGCTCCGACAGCGGGGAGCGCGACCGGCAACGGGCACGCTCCGCGGCCTTGAGCATCCCCCGCGTCGGCATCCGCTTCCGCCTCCCGGAGACGATGAACCGGGTGCAATACCTCGGGCGCGGCCCGGAGGAGAACTACCTCGACCGCAAGATGGGGACGCTCGTCGGCCTCCACGAGAGCACCGCCGAGGAGCTTTACTTCCCCTACGTGCGCCCGCAGGAGAACGGCCACCACGCCGACACGCGCTGGGTGGCCCTGAACGAGGCCAACGGGCGGGGGATTATCGTTGAAGCCGACAGCATCATCGGCTTCAACGCGCTACGTAACCCCGTCGAGGACTTCGACGACGAGGAGTCCGGCGCCGACTACCAGTGGCCCAACATGTCCCCCCGCGAGGTGGCGAACAAGAACCTCGCGGCCGCCAAGAACAGCCGGCGGAAGCAGACCCACGCCTCCGACATCGCGCCCCGTCCCTTCGTGGAGGTGTGCGTCGACCTGAGGCAACGCGGCGTGGCCGGTTACAACAGTTGGGGCGCCGCGCCCGAGCCGGGCTACAACATCCCCGCCGACAGGGAATACCGCTGGGGCTTCACCCTCATCCCGACCGGCAAGCCGGCGGAGGCCTCCCGCGTGGTGGGATTCGCCTATTGATTTGATCAATCGCGCGGGGCGGGGCAAACCTCCCCGCCTCGCGATAACCCGTAAAATGCAAGAAAAATGAAAACCTTTTTTATCGCGACGCTGCTACTGCTGGCCACCGGCACGCGAGCGCAGGAACAACTGACACTCCTCTCGCCGGACGGGAAACTGGAGGCGAGGATCACGGTGGGCCACACGATCGAGTACTCCATCCGGCACGACGGCTACGAGATGCTGGCCCCCTCGCCCTTGTCGCTGACCCTCGCCGACGGGCAGGCGTGGGGCGTTCACTCGCGGTTTGCCCGGGCGACCACCCGCTCCGTGAACGACAGCATCATCGCCTACGTCTACAAGCGGAACACCATCCGCGACCGCTACAACGAGCTGACGTTAACCTTCAAGGAACCCTTCCGGCTCGTCTTCCGGGCCTACGACGAGGGGATCGCCTACCGCTTCGTCGCCACGACGACGAAACCCTTCACCGTGAAGGACGAGCAGGCGGAATTTCACTTCCCCGCCGACCAGATGGCCTACATCCCCTACGTGATGTTGCAGCGCGACGGGCTGGAAGCCCAGTACTTCACCTCGTTCGAGAACGTGTACCAGCACGTCCCCCTCTCGCGGTGGGACGCCGGGCGGCTGGCCTTTAACCCGCTCCTCGTGGAAGGCGCCGGCGGGAAGAAGGTGTGCATCGCCGAGGCCGACCTGCTCGACTACCCGGGCATGTTCCTGTACAACGACGACGGGAGCAACGTCGTCAAGGGGCGCTTCGCCCCCGTCCCCCGGGAGGTCGTGCAGGGGGGGCACAACCTCCTGCAAGGCATCGTGAAGTCCCGCCAGCCGTACATCGCCGCCTTCCCCGGGGCGACGGCCCTGCCGTGGCGCATCGTGATCGTCTCCTCGCGGGACGCCGAGCTGGCCGACAACGACATGATCTACAAGCTGGCCTCTCCCCCTCCCGTGAAATATAGCGACGACTCGTGGATCAAGCCGGGCAAGGTGGCCTGGGAATGGTGGAACGACTGGGGTGTCTACGGCGGCGACTTCAAGGCGGGGATCAACACGGAGACCTACGAGTTTTACATCGACTTCGCCACGCGCTACGGCATCGACTACGTGATCCTCGACGAGGGGTGGGCCGTCAACAAGCAGGCCGACCTCATGCAGGTAGTCCCGGAGATCGACCTGCCGCGGCTGGTCCAATACGCCGCCCGCCGCGACGTGGGCATCATCCTGTGGGCGGGCTACTACGCCCTCGACCGCGACGTCGAGGGCATCTTCGAGCACTACGCCAAGATGGGGATCAAGGGCTTCAAGGTCGACTTCATGGATCGCGACGACCAGCCGATGGTGGCCTTCCACCGCCGCGTGGCCGAGGCCGGGGCGCACCACAAGCTGCTGGTCGACTTCCACGGCACGTACAAGCCCACGGGCCTGCAACGCACCTACCCGAACGTGATCAACTTCGAGGCGGTCTTCGGGCTGGAACAGATGAAGTGGGCCTCCCGCGACATCGACCAGGTGACGTACGACGTCACGTTCCCCTTCATCCGCATGGTGGCCGGCCCGGTCGACTACACGCAGGGGGCCACGCACAACGCCAGCAAGCGGAATTACTACCCGAGCTACAGCGAGCCGATGAGCCAGGGCACCCGTTGCCACCAGTTGGCCGAGTACGTGATCTTCGAATCGCCGCTGAGCATGCTCTGCGACTCCCCGTGCAACTACATGCAGGACGAGGAGTGCACGCGCTTTATCGCCAGCGTACCGACGATCTGGAACAACACGATCGCGCTCGGCGGCGAGGTGGGGCAATTCGTCTCCATCGCCCGCGCCAGCGGGAAGGAGTGGTACGTGGGATCGCTCAACAACTGGACGGCCCGCACCGTCGAGCTGGATCTCTCGTTCCTCGGCGAGGGGGAGTTCACGGCGGAATGCTTTCAGGACGGCCTTAACGCCGACCGGAGCGGGCAGGACTACAAGAAGTACACGATAGACCTCCCCGCCGACCGAAAACTGTTCGTGCGCCTGGCGTCCGGCGGCGGCTTCGTGGCGCGGGTATCGCCTAAATAACGGCAAATCGCGTAGGGGCGAAAAATTTTTCGCCCGACTCTTGGGGCGTATGCAATACCGCCCCTACGGCATGGTTATATCGCGTTGCCGTAGGGGCGTATCGCATACGCCCCAAGAATCAGGCGGGAGGTGTTATATCGGGCGAGAAATTTTAGGCATCGAGGTTTATATCCTCGCGGCGATATACGTGCCGACCTCCTCGGTGCCGTGGGCGGTGCCGTCGCTGATCTCCTCCGTCACGATGCCGTCGTCGAGCGACGCAGTCACGGCGCGACGGATTGCCGCCCCTTCCTCCTTCAGGCCAAAGGCAAGTTCAAACATCATCGCGGCGGAGAGGATCGCGGCCACGGGATTGGCGATATTCCGGCCGGCAGCCTGCGGGTAGGAGCCATGAATCGGCTCGAAGAGGGAGGTGTGCAGGCCGACGGACGCCGAGGGGAGCAGGCCCAGCGACCCGGTGATCACGCTGGCCTCGTCGGTGAGGATGTCCCCGAACATGTTCTCCGTGACCACGACGTCAAAGCGCACGGGGCGCTGGATCAGTTGCATCGCGGCGTTGTCGACGAACATGTACTCGACCGTCACGTCGGGATAGCCGGGAGCCATCCCCCGCACCGTCTCGCGCCAGAGGCGGGAGGTGGCCAACACGTTGGCCTTGTCGACCACGGTGAGCAGGCCCCGGCGCGCCCGCGCGTACCCGAAGGCAAGGGCGCACACGCGGCGGATCTCCTCCCGCGTGTAGAGGCACGTGTCGAAGGCCGTCTCGCCATCCTCGGAGCGTCCCCGCGGCTGCCCGAAGTAGATGCCGCCGGTTAGCTCGCGGATGCAGACGAAATCCGCCCCTTCCAGCAGTTCGCGGCGCAGGGGGGAACGGTGGAGCAGCGAGGGAAAGGTGGTCACCGGGCGGATGTTGGCATACAGGCCCAGGCGGCGGCGCATGGCGAGCAGGCCCTGCTCCGGTCGTACCGCGGCGGAGGGATCGTTGTCATAGCGCGGCGTGCCGATGGCCCCGAAAAGCACCGCCCCCGAGGCCATGCAGAGGCGGTGCGTCTCCTCCGGGTAGGGGTTGCCCGTGGCGTCGATGGCGGCCGCTCCCACCAGCCCGCGGGCGTATTCCACCTCGTGGCCGTGGCGCCTACACGTGGCGTCCACGACCTTGACGGCTTGCCTGATAATCTCCTCCCCGATGCCGTCGCCGGGGAGCAGGGCTATTTTAAGTTTCATATCGTTCGTTGTTTCTCGTATTCTTCTATTTTCTCGCGGATGCCCAGCAGGTAGTCGATGTCGTCGTACCCCTTGAGCAGGCACTCTTTTTTATAAGGAGAGATCTCGAAGTGTTGCTCCTCTCCCTCGAAGCGGAGGCGCTGTCGCTCCAGGTCGATGGTCACGGGCGCGTCCGGTCGCTCCCGGAGGATGGCGAAGAGGCGCGTCAGGCAGCCCGCGGGCACTTGCACGGGCAGCAGGCCGTTGTTCAGGGCGTTGTTGCGGAAGATGTCCGCGAAATGGCTCGACACCACGGCCCGGAACCCGGCGTCTCGAATGGCCCAGGCGGCGTGCTCGCGGCTGGAACCGCACCCGAAATTCTTTCCCGCGGCCAGCACCTCGCCGCGCCTCGCCGGGTCGTTGAGGATAAACCCGGGACGGGGATTCCCGTCGCCGTCGTAGCGCCAGTCGCGAAAAAGATTGTCGCCAAAGCCCTCGCGCGTGGTGGCTTTCAGGAAGCGGGCGGGGATAATCTGGTCGGTGTCCACGTTTTCCAATTCCATGGGAATGACCGTGGTCGTCAGCGTGATGAAAGGTTCTCTCATATCGTCTCTTTTTTTACATGAATTCCCTGGGATCGCGTATCTCGCCGGTGATGGCCGCCGCGGCCGCCACGAGGGGGCCTGCCAGCAGGGTGCGCGCGCCGGGGCCTTGTCGTCCCTCGAAATTGCGGTTAGAGGTGGCCACGCAGTACTTCCCCGGCGGGATCTTGTCCTCGTTCATGGCGAGGCAGGCGGAGCATCCCGGCTGGCGCAGCTCGAAACCGGCGGCGGCGAGGGTGTCCCGCACCCCCTCCTCGATGGCCCGGCGCTCCACCTCCTTGCTGCCGGGGACGATCCACGCCGTGACGCGCGGGGACTTCCGTCTTCCCTTGACGACGGCGGCAAAGGCGCGCAGGTCTTCCAGGCGACCGTTGGTGCAGCTACCCACGAAGACGTGATCGATCTTCTTGCCGATCATCGGCTCGCCCGCGTGAAAGCCCATGTATTCCAGCGCGCGTCGCTCCGCGTCGGGAGGAATGACCCCGCCGACCGGTATCGCGGTGCCGGGATTCGTGCCGTAGGTGATCATCGGCTCGATGCCGGCGGCGCGGAAAGTGACCTCCGCGTCGAATCGCCCACCCGGGTCGCCGCGCAAGGCCCGCCAGCGTTCCGCGGCGCGTTCCCACTCGACGCCTCGCGGGGCGAAGGGGCGTCCCTCGAGGTAGGCAAGCGTGGTCTCGTCCGGGGCGATCATGCCGCCGCGCGCGCCCATTTCGATACTCATGTTGCAGATCGTCATGCGCGCTTCCATCGAGAGGGCGCGGATGGTGGAACCGGCAAACTCGATAAAGTAACCCGTGCCGCCCCCCGTGCCCAGGCGGGAGATCACGTGCAGGATAATGTCCTTCGAGCACGCGCCAGCGGGCAGTTCGCCCTCCACCCGCACGCGCATGACCCCGGGCTTGGATTGCAAGATGCATTGCGAGGCCAGGACCATCTCCACCTCGCTGGTGCCGATGCCGAAGGCCACGCAGCCGAAGGCGCCGTGGGTGGAGGTGTGGCTGTCGCCGCAGACGATGGTCATGCCGGGACGCGTCAGCCCGCTCTCCGGGCCGGTCACGTGCACGATACCGTGGCGCGGCGTGCCGACCTTGAAAATGGAGATGCCGTGGCGCGCGCAATTGCGGGCGAGGGCGGTCAACTGCTCCCGCGAGAGGGGATCGCTGGCGGGCAAGTGCTGGCGGGTGGTCGGGATGTTGTGGTCGGGAGTGGCCGTGACCTGTCCCGGCCGGAAGACCTCCACGCCGCGCTGCTGCAGCCCCTCGAAGGCTTGCGGGGAGGTGACCTCGTGGATGTAGTGGCGGTCGATGTACAACACGCTTGCCCCGCCGGGCAAGGTCTCGACGACGTGGGCGTCCCAGATCTTGTCAAAGAGCGTGTTCATGGCGCGCGTCGTTTAAAGTGATCTTCGTCACGGCGTCGAGGAAAGCCTCCACGGAAGCGGATACCGTGTCGACGTTGGCCGCGAAGCCGTAATAGGCGCGCCCCCCGTGCGACACCTGCACGTGCACCTTGCCGAGGTCGTCGCTCCCGCGGGTGATGGCCTGGACGAGGTACTCCTCGAGGTGTATCTGCCGCCCGGTGATGCTCTTGATGGCGTTGAATGCCGCGTCGATGGGGCCGTTCCCGTGGGCAGTGGCCGTGGCGCTCTCTTCCCCCTGGCGGACGCGGACGGTGGCCGTGGGAATGGTGGTGGCGCCGCACGTCACCTGCAAGGCTTCCAGGTGGATGTAGCGGTCGCCCCGCGAGGCCTCGTCCCCCACCAGCACCTCGAGGTCGCGCGTGGTGACGTCCTTTTTCTTGTCGGCCAGCTCGAGGAATTTCCGGTAGAGGATGTCCAGCTCCTGCTTGCCGGGGAGGTAGCCGAGCGCCTTCAAGTGGTGCTTCAGGGCAGCCCGCCCGCTGCGGGCCGTCAGGATGATGCTGGATTCGTCGACGCCGACCTCCCCGGGGTCGATGATCTCGTAAGTCTCGCGGCTTTTCAGGACGCCGTCCTGGTGGATGCCGGAGGAGTGGGCGAACGCGTTGCGCCCGACGATGGCCTTGTTCGGCTGCACGGGCACCCGCATCAGGGTGGACACGAGGCGGCTGGTGCGCGACAACTCCCGCGTGTTGATGCCCAGCTCGTAGGCCAGGTTTTTGTGGCAGGCGATGGCCATGACGACCTCCTCCAGCGCGGTGTTCCCCGCCCGCTCGCCCAGGCCGTTGATAGTCACCTCCACCTGCCGCGCGCCATTCCGCACGGCCGCGAGGGTATTGGCCGTCGCCATGCCGAGGTCGTTATGGCAGTGGGTGGAGAGGATCACCCGGTCCACGTTGGGCACGTGGTGCATCAGGTAGGCGATCTTCGCCCCGTACTCGTCGGGCAGGCAGTAGCCGGTGGTGTCCGGGATGTTCACGACCGTGGCACCCGCCTTGATCACGGCTTCCACCACCCGCGCGAGAAACTCCTCGCCCGTGCGCCCCGCGTCCTCGGCGTAAAATTCCACGTCGTCGACGAATTGCCGGGCGTACTTTACCGCTTCCACGGCCCGGCGGATGACCTCCTCCGGCGTCGACTTCAGCTTCTCGCGGATGTGGTAGGGCGACGTACCGATGCCGGTATGTATCCGCCCCCGGCGCGCGTGTTTAAGCGCCTCGGCGGCCACCTCGATGTCCCGCTTCACGGCCCGGGTCAGGGCGCAGATCGTGGGGCGGGTCACGGCCCGGGATATCTCCACGACCGATTTAAAATCCCCCGGGCTGGACACCGGGAAACCCGCCTCGATCACGTCCACGCCCAATTTTTCCAACTGGCGCGCCACCTCGATCTTCTCGACGGTATTTAACTGGCAGCCGGGCACCTGCTCGGCGTCCCGCAAGGTGGTATCAAAAATGTACACTTTCTCCATCCGTTCACGTTTTATTGTTTACATAAAAAAAGGCCTTACTCACGCGAGAAAGGCCCTATATCCTGAAGTTTCGTTTACCTACACGCCTTTCTCCTTCCGCCGCGATAGTAGAAGAGATAGAGAGAAGCCCGTGTTAAGTAACAATCCTGTCATGTTTTCTATTTTTACCGGGGCAAAGATACATCTCCCCGCCAAGATTCCAAACAATTCATCGATTTTTTATCCGGCAAGCGGTCAATTAGCCACGAATGGTCGGAAGATTGTTTCCACAAAAGCGTTACGCGCTTTTTGCAGATCGTAAACGCCATGTACTTCTTGTCAATCTTTCGGTCACTCGTGCCAATCTGCCCCGTGTGAAAAAAAACCGCAGGCGCGCTGTTGGCGGCCCGCGGGTTTATCGCGTGCAAGAAATCGGGGTCATCTTCCCCGCGATTGCTTCATGATTTCTTGAATGACAGGATGGCTTCCACGTCGTCGAACTCGTCGAATTCGTCGGAGATGCCAGTCCATATTTTGAGTGCCGCGAGGTCAAAGATCAAGTCCATGTTCTTGCCGCTGATCGCGTGGCGGACGGTGAACGACATGGAGCCGTCCCGTATGGTGATTTTATCGCCGGACACCGTGTACGAGCCGGCCGGCGAGCTTTCGCTGCCCATACCCATCGTGAGGCTACCATTGTTAAAAATGAAAAATACCCCCCTAAAAGTCGAGTTCATCTCTGTTAACGCCGAGGGATTCTCGTCCTTGACGTTAATGGTTCGCCCGTCTATGTAGAACAGGAGGTTCACCTCGCTGCACGTCCACTTGCCGTCCAGTTTATTACTCTCCTCCTTGCTGCAACCGGCGAGAGCCAGCGCGAGCGCGCCCGCGAGGCAGGCGCTTTTCAATAGAAATGCTAATTGTTTCATGCGTGATAAAATTTGTCGTGAATATTAAAAGTTTAGCGTGACTTCCACGCCACCCGTTCGCGCGAACGGGCGGCATGGTTTTGAAACGATGTAACTAAAAGAATACCCTTGTATAAACTTGCAGGTCGCGAAGGTAATGCTCACCGTACTTGGACATGTTTAACACCCCGTAGTCGTAGTGCGCGCCGATGTCAAACATCTGGTTTATTCGTACCGCCCCGCCCAAAGAGGGGCCAATGTTAAACATCCTGTCGAGTTTGCTGGTGAAGCCCCATTGTATCCCGGCAAAGGGCACGAGGCTGATCCATTCCGGCAAGGGCTTAAACTGGAACTCCCGGGAAACGTTAAGCGACATCGGTATGTAACCGAACCCGCGGGAGTTGATGCCGATCATCCCCCAGTTTATCGCCCACGAGTCATCCAGCCTGCCCATCATGTAGACCATCAGGTTATAGCCGTAGAAACCATCATACCTTTTATAGCCGTAGTTTTTAGCGGCCGTGTTGAAGCCGACATGCAGGCCAAACCGGACCGGGCGGTCGCTATTATAGTAGTAATCGTCGAAGATTTGCTGGCGAAATCCCCACCCGTACTTGTATTTCACGCTCAGCCCGATTTCAAACTGGCTGGCCAGCCGGAAGGGATCGCCCGCGCTGGTGGTGTGCTCGTAATCCGTGATCCACTTGTAGCGCGCGTGGAGTTGCACCCGGTTTTGCCAAACCCCGGCCGAGAAACCAACGATGCCGCCAACGCCAAAATGGTCGTCCTCGTCGGTCATCACGGAAAAGCCGAGGCCAACGTACGGGCTAAACGTGAACGATCCTCCCCCGAACTCGCGCGAGCGCCCGAGAAAGTTGTACACGGCGTTTACATCGAACGTCGTGTTGGTGGAGTGGTTCGCGTACGGGTAATCCACGCGAAAAATGCCCGACGGCTCCTTGTCCGTGTCACGCGCTTTATATACCCCGACGCCCACTTCAAAATCAAGGTGGTGATTGGTCGTGTTTTTTAGCCCGACGTTGTAACCGCTGTAACTTGGCGACACTACCCAGTTGCCGTACACGTCATTCGCCATGTACGCCGTGCCTACCGCGACGGCCGCTACCAAGACCGCCGCACCGGCTCCCGCTATTGCTTCACCGCCGCCACTACCACCTGTATAGGTGCTGCGCGGATAGCTTCTCGTCGTGCCGCTGCTGCCACCTGAACTGCTGCCGCGGGAAGAATTTCTCGTCACGCTACCGCTACCGCCCCGGCTACTCACTTCCCCCCATTCAACATCTACAACCACGATCTTCCCCACCTGCTCGTACCTCTGGGAACCTTCCGCGGTCGCCGTGAACATGGAAGACATCATGTACACGAAGCGGGACTGGTCGCTTGAACCATCGGGGAAATAGACCTTGTAGGTAATCTTTAAACTCCGGGAACACGGCGTTCGCACGAACACGGGACGCCACCATTGCCCCTCTTGTTTCCACCTGTACGAGTACTCGCAATCGCCTGCCCGCGCGGGGATACTCGCCAACGCCAATACAACCAGCAAAATGGTCACTAAACATGCTTTCATTTTCGACAATTTAAGGGTTCAACCTGATCGCTTAATGATCTCTCACGCACCTGACCTGAAGCCCGTCGGGATAAGAGAGATTCTCCGCGTGATCGCCGTAGAAGTAACAATAGTAATAGGCATCCGCGCTGGAAGACCAGAAGTAGGCGCTCGAACTCGCGTCATGCACGGAACCGTCGGTGATGTACCCGCCAAGGCCCCATTCCTCGAACGTGGCTTGTTGATGGGCGTCCATGTCGAGGTTGTACAATCTCTCAAAATCCTGACGCGTGGGCACCCGCCACGGCGAGGGACACATCGTGTTTTTATTCGCGTTCACGTACGCCCAGTTATAATAATAATAGGTCTTCCCGCCCGACCTGTAGCTGCGGCCTTGAGGTTCGGTCTCGCTCTCCTCGAAAGACTCCTTGTTACAATCGGGCATTTGAATGGCGTCGCTCCACGTCTTCCCGTCGAGCGACCATGTTTGGGTGGTGGCGGCGTGTGGCGGGGGTACGACTTTTTCCTCTTTACTGCAACCGGCGAAAGCGAGTGCGCCCGCGAGGCAGGTACTTTTCAATAGAAATACTACTTGTTTCATGTGTGATAAAATTAATCGTGTCATGAATATTAAAAGGTTAACGTGAGACCCACTCCACCCGATCGGGTGATGCCGAAGCTTAGTGAGGTGGTGGGGTTTGCTTTGGCATTTTGATAAGTCTTGTAGGCCGACTCGAACTTCTTGACTGACGATGAGACGAACACGACCGCTCCCACGGTAAATCCTACGCCGACACCCATTGTGCCCCAGGCAATCCCGGGGTCTTTGTTCATGTTCAAGAGTGCCAATAATGTGCAACTCGCCGCGGGGATCATAAATATCCAAGTCGTCGTGTTTTTGCGTTCTCCCGATTCATATAACTTTAACGCCTCGGGCACCTCCGCCAGCATCGTGCGCATTTGTTCAGATGTCATCACACGGCCATTTGCGGTTCTAAACTTGCCATTAGAGAAATACAAATCCTCTTGTGGTTGTTGAGGAGAGGTCGCAGTCGTTGCGTCACTCGTGGTAGTGGTTGTCGTTGTGGCGGGAGCATCCTTGAAGATGTCCTTCTCGCCGTTCTCGTACTTGATCATGAAGATTTCCGTCTTCATGAGCGTGTAAGTGGGGCCGGTGAGGTTCTCGAACTTCTTGTACTTCACGTCGGCGAGGCCGACTTCCTGCACCTTCGCCTTGATCTCGTCGCCGTTTTTCAGCGTGATGATGTCTTGCGCGTGGAGCGCGCCCGCGCCCCAAAGGAGTGCTGCGAGCATGATAATAATCTTTCTCATGATGTTTTTTTGTTTTAAAGTTTATAGTATGTGTTTATTATGGCCGACCGTGACCGGCGTGATTATTTCGCAATGTTCCCGGCGAAAAGCGCCGCCGCGCCCCCTCCGGGGCGCGGCGAGTGAGGTAAGGAACTTGTTCATGATCGTCGTGTTTTTCGTGCGCGCGTGATCGTTCCCGTCGCGATTACTGTCGCGCGATGTTAAAGGGGATGGCGATCTTCCCCTTGTAATTTCCCTTGCCGCTGATGGTGATCTCGGCCATGCCGACCTCCACGTTGTTCTTGTAGACCACCGTGAAGTCCCTCGTGAAGACGAGCTCCTCGGTCGGGGTCTTCTCGTCGCCGCGGTAGTAGACCCTCGGGATCGGGATAACGGGCGCGCCGGTGTAGGGCTGCACGGGGATGGTCTCCACCACGGCACGGTCGCCGGTGGAGAGGTCTTTCACCGGGTGACGCCGCCCGGCCTCCCGCGCGAGGATATCCTTGTAGCGCATCGACACGACATTCAGCTCGGTGATAAACGCCTTGTCGGTATCCGGCCCCTGCACCCGCACGAGGGACTCGAGCAGGTCGAGGACGACGCGGAACGCCTTGTCGACCTCCACGCGGATCTCCCGCATGTGGAGGGCCGGGCGCAGGGCCAGCTCGTCGTAGCGCTGCAGCATCAGCCCGTGCACGGCCTCGTTGGCGTTGTTGACCTCCAGCATGAACGCCTGAAGCCCCAGCCCGATCACGAGGGAGAGATGTTCCGTCGTGCTCAACTCCCGCACCACGTCCCGGATGGCGGCCGTCTCGGCGTCGAGGCTCTTGTGCGGCACGTCGCCGTAGTGATCGAGGATGATCCCCACCTTCCGCGCCATCTCCCGCTTCCCCTCGTCAAAGTGGTTGAGGTCCGCCTTCACGCTGGCCGCGAAGCCGCGGTACAGGCGGTCGCGCTCGTGGTCGGCCGCCGCGATCCGGGCCGTGAAGTCGCTCTTGATGATCTGGTCGAGGGCCTCCACTTCCTTGTTGTACAGTTGCCCGTACACCGCGTAGGGAACGTAGATGCCCAGCGCCGACGGGCCGCCGTACTTGCCGACTAACTCGTTAACATCGTTGTGGTACTGCACGTGTCTCTCGTTGTCCAGGCTCGGGTAATGGAACTTGATAATGATTTCATCGTTTTGTGTCATCGTGTGTGTGTATTAAGTTAATATTAAACGGGATTAAAAAACGCTTGAAACGAGGGGCGCGACCCCCAAACTGGCCGGTGAGAAGGTTGCTCTCGCCGAGCGACCCCCAAACTGGCCGGTGAGAAGGTTGCTCTCGCCGAGCAACCCCCAAACTGACCGGTGAGAAGGTTGCTCTCGCCGAGCAACCCCCAAACTGGCCGGTGAGAAGGTTGCTCTTGCCGAGCAACCCCCAAACTGGCCGGTGAGACGGTTGCACCACGCTGAGCAACCTCCAAACTGACCGGTGGGAGGGTTGCTCCATGCGGAGCAACCCTCGCCGTAAGTTGAACGAGGGTGACGACGTGCGTGGCGCCCTGTTTCTGTTTCGTTTTATTGTAGTTCATCTTCATATTTTCGATATCCTTGTCTTAAAATCGGCGAAAAACTTGTACTTTTGTCGTTCAAATGACCCCGCAAATATATAAATTATATACACGCCAAACAAAAAATAAATTTATTTTTAAAATAAAATTTTACAAGGGAAGTGAGGGGCGCTTCTGAAGAGGCAAAAGCCCAGTCGTGGTCGGAATATCTACAAGAAGCGTATAACATTTACGATTTGCAAAAAGCGCGTAGCGCTTACGCGTTTATAGCCGTGGCTGACAGGCCAGTCGTGGTCGGAAGATTGTTTCCCCGTAAGCGCTATGCGCTTCGCTCGGCGGAGGCTCCAGCCTCCGTCGGGTTAAAAGCAAGGCTCCAGCCTTGCCAATCCATGCAAAATCCATTGAAGGGCTGAAAGCCCGCCATAACTTAGCCCAACGCATCGCGTTGGGTAATAGACACGCCTCTATTCTGCGCCCTGAAAGGGCAGCATATTGAAAATGAGTATGCTGCCCCTTCAGGGCGCGACGCAGTACGATATGTTCATTTACCCAACGCGATGCGTTGGGCTGGGCTATGCCGGGCCTTCAGCCCTTGACTTGATGACATTGGGCAGGCCCCCAATGTCATCAAGTTAAGGAATAAGGTGCTCTGAAAGAGCACTAAGCAATAGCGTGGGGCAACGCCCCACGAATGGTCACCCGATGAATAACAAGCAGGCTGAAAGCCTGCAAGCCCATGCAATATCACTAACCACTCCTAATCTATTGCTTACGCCCCTCCAGGGCTTGGTGGATAGTATGATCCGGTTCGTGGGGCGTTGCCCCACGCTATTGCCGAACACCCCTTCGGGGTTTTTTGCATCTTCCGACCACTCGTGGCTGACAGGCCACGGTCAACGAAATGTCCCTCATCCACGCGCCGCGTAGCGGTGCCGTTTTTCTATTGACATGATTCCCCTGCCGGGGAATTTCGCGCGGTCAATTGTCAATTGAATTATAATATCTATATTTGCGCGGTCGTCCGGGGCGCGTGTTCCCGGACGTGAACGATAACCTCAATATCTTATAATTATGGCCATGAATACGAGATTTCTGCTGTGTTTCCTTTTGCTTTGCGGGTTGTTTTGCCCCGCGCGCGCCCAAGAGGCGGAGAAGATACGGGTAAAAGGACGGGTGCTGGACGAGCAGACGAACGAGCCGATGGCCTTCGTGAACATCGGGCTGCTCGGTACCACGCTGGGCGTCGCCTCGGACATGGACGGCTATTTTGAGCTGGCGGTGGCCGAACGGTATGCCGATTACACGTTGCGTTTGTCGGCCGTCGGGTACGCCTCGCACAGCGTGAAGTTTCGCGAGTTGCAGGAGAAGCCGGGGACGGTCATCCGCTTGAAGCCGGTGACTTACATGCTGGGCGAGGTGGAGGTGACCGGGTCCGTGGACGTGATCAAGCGGCTCTTGGAGCAGGTGGTCAAGGAGATCCCGCGCAATTATATCCCGCGTCCTTATAATTACGAGGGGTATTTCGCGCACGAGGTCTCCGTGAACGGCGAGGCGCGGGAGAAGAAAGAGGCGATCGTGCTGCTCCACGACAAGCGGGGGTACGCGCGGGGAGACGTGGCGCAAGCCTTTGCCGACGTGAATTACACGTTTACCCAGGTGCGGCGCGGCAAGCCGCTCTCTTCCGTGGCCGAGGGGATGATCTACTTCGACGATATCGTCACGGCCGACGTGGTCAGGCACTCGCGCAACGTCCTCGACCTCGTGAATTATCGCGATTATTCCTTCAAGGACAAGGGGAAGACCCTCCACGACGGGGATACCGTGCAGGTGATCGCTTACGAGTGCCCCCGCCCCACGTTGTCCACGACGGGGGACGCCTCCGCCCTCTCTTACAGCGGGGAGATCTATATCAAACTGAGAGATCTCGCGGTGATCAAGCACGTGGCGCGCGTCACGTCCGGTTACTTTAACCCGCTGGGGCGTAATATCCTGCCGCCTCCCGGGGCGAGGCAAGAGAGGTGCACCACCACGATAACCACCAATTATAAAAAGGTATCCTCCTACTTTTTCCTGGGCGGCATCAGCATGGTTTATTCCCGCGAGTCCAGCGGGGAACGGGTGGAAGGGAAAATGCAGTACCACACGACGGGCGTGCGCGTCGACGACCTGCTGCCGGTGGACGGGCGACTTTATTACGAGCAGATGGACACCGATTACCGCTTCTGGGACCGGTACACGCTGTCGCTGGAAGAAGAGGAATAACAGACAAAATATATACTCATGCAAGAGAAGATTTTAATACTGGACTTCGGCTCCCAGTACACCCAGTTGATCGCCCGGCGGGTGCGGGAGTTGAACGTGTATTGCGAGATTCATCCCTACCATCATTTTCCCGCGCCGGACGCTTCCGTGAAGGGGGTTATCCTGTCCGGTAGCCCCTTTTCCGTTCGCGACGAGAAGGCCCCGCGCCCCGACCTGTCGGCCATCAAGGGGAAGCTGCCCCTGCTGGGGGTCTGCTACGGGGCGCAATACCTTGCCCACCACTTCGGGGGGGAGGTGAAGGCCTCGAACTCGCGGGAGTACGGGCGGGCCAATCTCTCGTTCGTGGACGGGGGGTGCCCGCTTTTTCGCTCGATCGGCGAGCGCTCGCAAGTGTGGATGTCGCACGGGGACACGATCGAACGCCTGCCCGCGGGCTATGCCGTGACGGCCAGCACGCCAGACGTGAAGTATGCCGCGTACCAGTTGGAAGACGAGCCGACCTTCGGCATACAGTTTCACCCGGAGGTCTATCATACGACGGAGGGATCAGTGTTGCTGAAGAATTTCGTCGTGGGTATCTGCGGCTGCAAGCAGGAGTGGACGCCCGACTCGTTTATCGAGTCGACGGTCGGCGAGCTTGCCGACCGGATCGGCAACGACCGCGTGATCCTCGGCCTCTCCGGCGGGGTGGACTCCACGGTGGCCGCCCTGCTGCTCCACCGCGCCATCGGGCCTAACCTGACCTGCATTTTCGTGGACAACGGCTTGTTGCGCAAGGGGGAGTACTCCTCCGTGCTGGAAAATTACCAGGAGCTGGGGCTGCACGTGATCGGCGTGGAGGCCGGCGAGCTGTTCCTGTCGCGGCTGGCGGGGGTGGAAGAACCGGAGCAGAAGCGGAAGATTATCGGGAATACCTTTATCGACGTGTTCGACGCCAAGTCCCGCGAGATCGCCGACGCCCGCTGGCTGGCGCAGGGGACGATCTATCCCGACGTGATCGAGTCGCTGTCGGTGAACGGCCCCTCGCAAACGATCAAGTCGCATCATAACGTGGGCGGGCTGCCGGAATACATGAAATTAAAGGTGGTGGAACCCTTGCGCCTGCTGTTTAAGGACGAGGTGCGGCGCGTGGGGCGGAGCCTCGGGCTGGCGGACAAATTCCTCCGTCGCCACCCGTTCCCCGGCCCGGGCCTGGGCATCCGTATCCTGGGGGAGGTGACCCGCGAGAAGGTGCGCCTGCTGCAAGAGGCGGACGCGATTTATATCTCGTCGCTGCAAGAGGCGGGGCTGTACGACAGCGTCTGGCAGGCCGCGACGATCCTCTTGCCGGTGCGTAGCGTCGGCGTGATGGGCGACGAGCGCACGTACGAGAACGTGGTGGCCCTGCGCGCCGTGGAGTCCACGGACGGCATGACGGCCGACTGGTGTCACCTGCCTTACGAGTTCCTCGCGAAGGTCTCCAACCGCATTATCAACAACGTCCGGGGCATCAACCGCGTGGTGTACGACATCAGTTCCAAGCCCCCCGCCACCATCGAATGGGAGTGAAGATGAAGGAGACGATCGAGCGACTCAAGCGCTGCCTGGGCGATACTTCCCTGAAAATAGCGATTATCCCGCATATCTCGGCGGACGGCGACGCGGCCGGCGCCTGTTCGGCCCTGTGGCAGGTCTGTGACCGCCTCGGGGTGCAGGCGCGCCTGCTCACGTGCGACTATTTCCCCGATTATTTAAAGTGGCTCCCGCGCGTGCCAGACGCCATCTCCTTCCAGAATCGCCCGAGGGAGTGCAAGGAGTGGCTTCGCGAGGCGCGCTTGCTCTGCATGTTGGATCATAATACCTTCGCCCGCGAGGGGGATTTGGAGTTTTTCACGCGGAATTTCCGGGGCGAGGTGCTGATGATCGACCACCATCCCGACCCGGAGGAGGTGACGTACCGCTTCTCGGACACGCGGGTATCTTCCACCTGCGAGCTGCTCTACACGCTGATCACGAGGATATGGGGCAAGCAGATGATCGACGCGGGGATCGCTAACGCGCTGTACGCCGGGATCTCCACCGACACGGGGGGGCTGAGTCATAACTCCTCCCGCCCGCGCACGTACCGCGTGGTCGCCGACCTGCTCGCGCTGGGCTTGGAGAAGGAGTACGTGCACGACCAGCTCTACCAGCGCAACAGCCTCTCGCGCCTTCGCCTGGAGGGCCATTGCCTGCTGAACAAGATGACCATCGAGGAGCCTTACCCGCTGGCGATTATCCCGGTGGCCTTGCAGGAGTTGGAGGCCTTTAACTTTAAGGATGGCGACCTGGAAGGGGTCGTGAACCTGCCGCTCACCATCGAGAAGGTGCTTGTCTCCGTGCAGATCACCGAGCGCAAGGAGCGGGTGAAACTCTCCTTCCGCTCGAAGGGCGAGATCCCGGTCAACCTGTGGGCGAAGCGCTTTTTCGGCGGCGGCGGGCACCGGAACGCGGCGGGCGGGCAGTTGACCGTGCCGCTGGAAGAGTGCGTGCGGCGGGTGAGGGAGAGCGCCGCGTGGTTTTTCAGCGAACACGTGGATGCGCGTCATCTTCATTTTTAACGGACACGATGGCCGGGATCCCGCGACCGCGTCGGCTATTTTGCCCGCGCGTGGCTTTTCATGCCCGCGGCGCTTGCAAATCCGGTAATTAACGTTACCTTCGCGGCCGCTACAATTTCAGGGTTGGTCTTATCACCTCTTCTCCCCCCGTTATTGACCACGTAAAATTAATTTATTCATGCCGCCGCGCTGGCGGTAAAACCATTATGATGACATTTCAAGAATTAAACATTTCAGAACCGATACTGCGGGCGCTTGCCGAAAAGGCCTACGAGACGCCCACCCCGATACAAGAAAAAGCGATCCCTGTGGCCCTCCGGGGCAAGGATCTGCTGGGGACGGCACAAACGGGCACGGGAAAAACGGCGGCGTTCGCCATCCCGATCATCCAGCAACTCGCCCGGCAAGGGGTTTCCGGCAAGCGCCGCGAGATCACGGCGCTGGTGCTGACGCCGACGCGCGAACTCGCGGCACAGATCGGCGACTGCTTTCAGGATTACGCCCGGCACACGGGCGTGCGCCACACCGTTATCTTCGGGGGCGTCAAGCAAAAGTCGCAAACGGACGCCCTCGCGCGCGGCGTGGACGTGCTCGTCGCCACCCCCGGTCGCTTGAACGACCTGATGAACCAGGGATTTATACGCCTCGACAACGTCCGTCACTTCGTCCTTGACGAGGCCGACAGGATGCTCGACATGGGCTTTATCGCGGACATCAAGCGTCTGTTGCCCAAGCTGCCCAAGGAGAAACAGACGCTATTTTTCTCGGCCACGATGCCGCCCGCCATCGCCGATTTGGCGCGCACGATCCTCCGGAACCCGGTGAAGGTGGAGGTGACGCCGGTGGCCTCCGTGGTGGATACCATCGAGCAACACCTCTACCTCGTGGAGAAGGAGCAGAAGAAGGAGCTGCTCATCTCCCTCCTGAAGCGGGAGCGGGAGAAATCGGTGCTCGTCTTCTCGCGGACAAAGCACGGGGCGGACAGGATCGCGCGCATCCTCACGCGGGCCGGCATCGGCAGCGAGGCCATCCACGGGGACAAGTCCCAGGGGGCGCGGGAGCGAGCGCTTGCCAACTTCAAGTCGGGGAAAACGCGCGTGATGATCGCCACGGATATCGCCGCCCGCGGCATCGATATCGTCGATTTGCCGCTGGTGATCAACTACGACCTGCCGGACGTCCCCGAGACTTACGTGCACCGGATCGGGCGCACGGGCAGGGCGGGCAACGCCGGGACGGCGCTCACCTTCTGCTCGCGGGAGGAGCAGGTGATGATGCGCGACATCCAAAAACTGACCGGCAAGAAACTCCGCCCCGTGACGCTCGAGGCACGGTAACCGGGAGTGAGATAAATGCGTAGCCGCGCATGGGTAATAATACCTGTTTTTTTGAAAATGAGGAAAATAATGGCCGCGAGGCGAACGATCCACGTTAATTTAAAATACATTTGACGTCGATAAAATAATTGTCTACTTTATAAACCTTATTTCACCATGAAGACGATATTTGACGCGACACGAAAGGTGGAGATCATCCCCGGGTACGAGGAGATCTTCGCGACGTTATTGAAAAAAACGGCCGGCAAGGCGATCACCGCCGGGCTGGGGGAAGAATTGAAATCGTTTGCCATCGACGCGGCCTCGCGGGTGAACCCGGCGGATTTCCAGCATTTTACCACGCCATACACGCGTAATTACATCGGCAAGGATCCCGCCACGGGATGGGAGATGATCGTGATGGGCTGGCGGAAGGGCGACCGCACGGCGATACACGGGCACCCGCTCTACGCCGGGTACACGTGGATAGCGGGGGAGGCGCTCATGGAGGTCTTCGAGAAGACGGGCGACGGCCTGAAGCGGGTGCTGGAACGCGTCATGCGACCGGGCGACAGTTTCTACGCCGTCGGCGAGGTGGCTGACTACGAGAATCATATCCACCGCCTGACCGGCCTGAGCGACACGGCCTTTACCCTGCACATTTACTCGGATGACGCCCGCAAGGGGGTTGACTTCGACGATTGCAAGATCGTGGGCTAATCGGCCGGATGCCGCGAGAGAAAAACCTGCCTTCCCGTCAAGGGGGGCAGGTTTCGCGCGTTATACCGTGACCAGCTCGTACGTCCGGGAGCCAATCCCGATCTTTTCGCCGTGGGCAAGGGCCGCCTGCCACGTCGCATCGGGGTGCAGCAGCCGGAACTTGTCCTCTCCCCTTAACTCCTCGCGCGGGAACTTGTCGGCCAGCAGGCTACCGGCGAGGGCGGGCGCCCGCGTGACCAAGTCGGCGCAAGCCTGATCGATGGCGACGGGATCAAAGGAGGCGGCGATTCCCAGGTCGGGGACGATGGCCGCGTCGTTATGATGCCAGCAGTCGCACTCCGGGGAGACGTTCATGATGAAGTTGACGTGAAAATGAGGCTTGTCCAGCAGTACGGCCTTCGCGTACTCGGCGATCTTGTAATTCAGCCGCTCGGAGGTGTCCCCCTCGCCCATCACGGCGGCCTCGTGCTGGCAAAGGGCCACGCACTGCCCGCATCCCACGCAGGCGGCCTCGTCGATCGCGGCCACGCGGCCCGTCACGCGGATGGCGCCGCGGCTGCAATACCTGGCGCAGATCCCGCAGCCGGTGCAGCGCTGGCGGTCGATCACCGGGAGCGACGACGAATGCATTTCCAACTTGCCCCCCACGCTGGCGCATCCCATGCCCAGGTTCTTCAACGCCCCGCCGAAGCCCGCCTGCTCGTGCCCCTTGAAGTGATTCATGCTGACGATGACGTCCGCGTCGGCCACGGCCGCCCCGATCTTCGGCGCCCGGCAATACTCCCCGTCGATAACGATTTCACGGTAACTCGTGCCCTTTAGCCCGTCGGCGATCATCACGTCGCACCCGGCAGAAAGGGCATTAAAGCCGTTCTCCGAGGCGGCGCGGAGGTGATCGACCGCGTTGGCCCGGCGTCCGGAGTAGAGCGTGTTGCTGTCGGTTAAAAAAGGCTTGGCCCCCAGCCCCCGCAACAGCGTGGCCACGCGTGCCGCGTAATTCGGGCGAATAAACGCGAGATTACCCGGCTCGCCGAAATGGATTTTGATCGCGACGAACTGATCCTTGAAGCTGATTTGCTCGATGCCCGCACGTTTCACCAGCCGCTCCAGCTTGTCCAGCATGTTGCTCGAGGGGTTGGTCCGTAGATTCGTGAAAAAAACTTTTGAAGTGCCCATGTTATTCGTATTTCGCGCGGGATTGCCGCGCCGTTTCGCGATAGCAAATGTACGTGAAAATTTTTATAATCCACGCGGGAGGCGCGTTTCAAGTTGTCGCGATTAACTGGCGGGCGACCTGTATGTCAAACAGGACGACCTTCTCCTTATTTAACCTGAGTTTGAGATAAGAGATGATAAAATCACATTATGAAACGGTTATTTATTGCTCGTAGGGCATCCGTATCAATAGAAAACGACCTTTTTCCCCTCGCAACCCTGTAGTGGCATAGCCGTCAGGTTAAGGGCTGAAGGCCTGCCAAGCAATAGCGTGGGGCAATGCCCAGTCGTGGTCGGAAGATCTATAAGACGCATATAACGTTTACGATCAGCAAAAAGCGCATAGCGCTTTCGTGTTTATAGCCGTGGCTGACAGGCCACGGTCAGCGAAATATCCTCCATCCATGCGCCGCGTAGCGGTGCCGCTGATCACAAGTGCATGTACCATGATTGCGGCACCGCTACGCGGCGCATGTAGGTGGGATATCTTGTTTTCCGTGGGCTTTCACCCACGGCTATAAACGCATAAGCGCTACGCGCTTACGGGAAACAAACTTCCGCCCACGACTGGGCAACGTCCCACGAACCGGATCACACGATTCATCAAGCCCTAAAGGAGCGTAAGCAATAGCATGGTATTGTATTGGCTCGCAGGCTTTCAGCCTGCTTGTTATTCATCGGGTGACTATTCGTAGGGCGTTGCCCCACGCTATTGCTTGGCGGGCCTTCAGCCCTTAACCTGACGGCTATGCCCGTAGCGGGTTGAACTAAGTTCTCGAGGAATCGTTATGAAAGAGTTGATAGAAATTCAACCCACTACGGGGTTGCGAAAAAGAGAGATGCCGTACCCTGGATTGCATCCGGGGTTATCCACATTTGACGCTCTCCGGCGTCAATCCTCGAGTAAACGACATTCAGTCCTTAGCCTGACGGCCATGTCCGTCTGGGGTTGAACACCTACAGCGTTCAGGAATGAACGGGATATATTTTCTATTGATATATAAGCCCTAATAGGCTATCCTTATCTCGAATTCAGGTTTAATAGATTTATGTTTATTACCTACCGGCATTTATTCTTCTACTGTATCTTCATTGATAAAAGCATATTCATGGTCAATTAGCATTTTTAAGTAATCCTCGAAACTGTCCGCGATTACTGCAAACTCGTCCGGGTCATGCAAGAATCTCACGATCTGTCCTCTCTTTCCCTTTTCCGAGGGACTGAAATCTATGAATAATTGCGAAGTCCCGCCATTATTCATGCAGTCAGAAAAATGGAGCCATTTAACGGTTTCTACTTTACTGGTGATTTTATCATCGATCTCTACTTCCTCGTATTTTCTTTCAAGATAGTCCGAATAGTATTCGGTGGCGATATGCTGATTTTCAATCATTCCTCTGGACGAGAGAAGATAGTATGGATATTGATATTCTTCCACATCCGAACCGAGAAAGTAAAAAGCGATTTCCTCGCCTGCATACTCTCTCCAATATGTCCCATCCACATATTCAAGTAGGTGCATCAATGTTTCGGGAATATCAGGATATATCTTTTTGAGTGCTGCAAGATCCTCTTTACTCGCGCCCTGTTTAATATTCTCGAAATGTTCCCAAGATTCTTTTGCATCATTATCGAGATATGCTTTCTTGAGTCCGGTGATATATTTTTCTACCGTGTTCATGGCTTTTTATTGTTTTACAAAATTACTTGTTTTTTTGTTTCACTGTCTTCTCACCCGGCGCGGCCTCTATGCTGCATCGTGTTAAAAGCAAGGCTCTTGCCTTGCGACTATCAAACGTTCCAGTTGCCGTCTCCGCCGTACTGTCCACCGTCATGAAAACGTCGCCCGTATGTTTTTTATCCATATTTCGAATCATGTTCTTAATTTTTACCGGGATAAAGATAAGCAAAATAATCAGCAATGAAGCTGCTTATTTTATTTACATTTTGCAAGGCTGTAGCCCAATACCGTCAACTTAAGAATTTTGCTCGGCGTAGGCTCCAGCCTACGTCGCGGTAGAAGCAAGGCTCCAGCCTTGCAACGCAGTAGATTTTACAAGGCTGGAGCCTTGCTTTTAACCCGACGTAGGCTGGAGCCCAATGTCATCAAGTTAAGGGCTGAAGGCCCGCCAAGCAATAGCGTGGGGCAACGCCCCACGAACCAGATCATACTATTCACCAAGCCCTGAATGGGCGTAAGCAATAGTGTAGTACCATATGGTATTGCATTGGCTTGCAGGCTTTCAGCCTGCTTGTTATTCATCGGGTGACTATTCGTAGGGCGTTGCCCTACGCTATTGCTTAGTGCTCTTTCAGAGCGCCTTATCTCTTAACTTGATGACATTGGGCTGGAGCCTACGCCGAGCGGAAACCGTTTTTGCTTAAGTTGACGGCATTAAGCTGTAGCCCAATGTCATCAACTTTAAGGATTGAAAACTTTCACGAACGCGGGAAGCGATTTGAAAAGTCGGATTTTCATATGACTATTTCCAATTATTTTTCATCTTTTCTAAAAAAAGGCTCTTGTCTTTTTCATCGGGAGCGGAATCTTCAAACCAAGCCAAAGCGTTTTCCTTGTTCTCTGTCAGGTATAACATGGCCGCTATCCGTACAGATTCTCTTAATGAAGGCTTGATATAATCTCTCAGGAAAGGTTTCTTCAACCTTATGCCCTCCACGATGCTTTCTAAGGTAGGATAGATATTGTTGAACAAGTTAAAAGCTCCTTCTGTTATATTTTTTATAATCTCCTGCACGACATGATCTACTTCCGATACGCTGGCTATGTTGATGAAAAAATAGTTTGGTCCATTTTCTTTAAAATAACCTATAGAGCCGGCAATTATTGGATAGGCGTTTAAAAAATCTGCCACGACCTTCTTGTCCAAGGCATTTACTTCTTTGTAATAGATATTACACAAGGCGGTTATTTCCACGTAATCATAAGGAGCTCTACTTCTTCTACTGTATAAGATAATACACTCTTCTCTTTTAAACGGAGATTTCTTCCTGACAAAGTCTCCACCTCTTAAAGTGAAATCTTTATCCGCTAAATATTTTTGAATCTCTTCTTTTACTGCTAAAAATAAATCACTCATCATCATATTTTATTTATATCCTTTTTTTTACCCTGCGCGGCGTGGTCTCCAGACTGCGCTGCACAAGGACGTTTTTCTATCACCTCAAGCTGATCCGTTCAACGGGCGGCGAAGCGTAAACAGTCCTGTTATGTGATGTTGTTCCATACCCCTTATTTCATGTCCATTTTGTTAAACATTCAAACATATTCGGAAACCGTTCTTTTACAAATATTGAAAAAATGTCCTTGTAATATTTTTCATTCGTCATTTTTTCCAATACTTCATATAAGGTTTTACCAGCCTTCCTAAATCCGAGGCCATTAAAATCCGTTATAAATATATCAAATTCACCACCATTTTCCGTTTCCGGATTCCAAAACAAATAAAATCCATTCTCACTACAGGCAAATGGCACCAAATTTCTTAATAATTCTATATCTGCATCAGGCTCAAGTTCAAACCAAATACTATTATTCATCAAATCATCATAATATGTATTTTTTATCCCTTCTGTTCTAACGTTCCACGAATCCCCGTAATCATCCATTGGAATATAAATAAAAAATTGCCCCAGGGTTCTTCCATAACCATATTTTCTAACAAATTCTTTATATGAACTTGGAAATGGTTTGCTATTTTTAAATTTATGGTTTTCCAAAAAATTAATATTGCCGAATTCTATAGGTTCTCCAATAATTTTAAGATTATATCTTTCCATGGTATACTCGATTGTTTCAATAAATCATATTGATTTGTTTTTGCCGATTATTTTCAATCACGCATATTTATCTGTATTAGCGATATATACGCCATAAAAGTGCGACATATTTTGACCGTTTCCGTCGTGCTGTTCATCGAGGCAGCAACATCATTCCGTTCTTTATCCATATTCTGCATCATATTTCTAACATTTCTACGGGGGCGAAGATAATCAAAATAATCATTCGCGATGTTATTTATTTTATTCTTATGTGTATTGTTTTTAGGGTGGTGTCTTAAATTGTAAGAATCAATTATTCCCATAAGTTCCATTTTTGTAGTAAAATCTCTCAATATACATCCCGATAACATTGTCATGTATCTGCTCATTCTTTGAAAAACAAA
>JAISAV010000153.1 GCA_031266545.1 Odoribacteraceae bacterium
CTCGGCCACGGGGAGGGTGAAGTTGCGGGTGGTGATGTTCGCGCGGGGATACCGCCGGGCCAGCCCCGCGAGGGCCTTGCCGGAGAAGGGGATCACGTCGTCCACCGCGAAAATCTTCCCCGGGAAAGTCTCCAGGCGACGCTCGGCGGTATAAAGGTGGCTGCGGGGGTGCAACTTGCACAGGTCGAAGCGCGCGGCAACGGTCTTGAACGCCCCCGCCTTCATGATCGCAGCGTGCGGCTCGTAGAGGAAACTCCCCACCCGCGCGGCCTCCCGCGGTTCCGCCTCTCGCTCCTCGTCCGGGGTGAAGGAGAGGCATTGCTCCCGGCCGTCGGCGGTGATGTTGACGGCGTGGATGGTGACCTTCCCCGGCCGGTACTCCCTCCCCAGCACGAACAACAACTCCTTGCACTCGTTCCGCGCCGCAAGGACGTGCACCTCCTCGCTCTCCGGGAGGAGGTGCAGGTTCTCCGTGATGTCGGTCATCGGGGAGCACTTCACGACGAGGCGGCGCGCGCGTTCCAGCAGCAGCGGCTTGAGTTGCAGGATATCCGGCTCGCAGTCGGCCAGCGCGAAGACCCGCTTGTCGCCGCCCGGGCGGCGGGAGGGATCAATGTAGATGGTGTCCGCCTCGACGCCCGTCACGGCGTCCCCCGCGTCCCCCTCGCACACGCTGATGTTGGTGATACCCAACGTCGCGAAGTTATCCACCGCCGCCCGGCAGCACGCAGGGTCGCGATCCGCGTAGGTGACCTGCCGCGCGACGGTAGCCCAGCAAGAGGCGTCTACCCCCAGCCCGCCCGTCAGGTCGTGCAGGACGTCGCCCGCGAGCAGGCGGCGCTTGTAGGCGGCGGTGACCTCCGACGAGCATTGTTCCACTGCGAGGCGGGAGGGGTAGACGATATGCCGGTTCTCGTGCCACGTCGGCAGTTTCTCCCTCGCCTGTCGCCGGGCGAGGATCTGCTCCACGACGAAGGGAACCGGGATGCCGGGATACTTGCGGGCGGAGAGCAAGAGGCGGTCGGTGGCCTCGTGCTCGTGCTCGCGGATGAACGCGATAAGTTCCGGGGTTAACGAGGGGAACATGGCCGTCAGGGGTTAGCGCGGATCTTCCGGATGGCTTCTTGCCGGGCGGCAATCACGCGGTCGCACCAGCGATCGAACGCCTCGTCGGGCGCCTGTAATTCCGGTCGCGCCAAGAGGTAATCGAGGGTCTCCCGGATGCCCGCCTCGAAGGGGATCGCGGCCTCGAAACCCGGCACGAGGCGCTTGATCTTCGCGTTGTCGAACACCACGGAGTTGGCCTTGTCGCCGGTCAGGCTGCCCGTGAAATCGTGATCGCTGCAAGCCGCGAGAAAGTCGGAGGAGACGTGGACGGCGCGTAACGGCACGTTTAGCGCGCGGGCGATGGCCTCGTGGATCTGGTTCCACGTGAGCGTCTCGTCGGAAGTAACGTGAACGGCTTCGCCGGTGGCGCCGGGGTTACCCAGCAGCCCGACGAACCCCCTCGCGAAATCGCGGGCGTGGGTCATCGTCCAGAGGGAAGTGCCGTCCCCGTGAATGATGACGGGCTTTCCCTCGATCATCCGCTTGATCACCTGCCAGCTCCCTTTCTCGCCACGCACGCCGAGGGGCACGGAGCGCTCGCTGTAGGTGAAGCTGGGGCGGACGATCGTCGCGGGGAAGCCTTCCTCGCGATGGAGGCGCGTCAGGTACTCCTCGCAGGCGATTTTTCCCCGCGCGTAGGCGGAGAAGGGGTTGGCGAGGGGCGTCTCTTCCGTGACCCGGTAGCCCGACGGGGGTTTCCGGTAGGCGGAGGCGGAA
The DNA here is from genome assembly GCA_031266545.1 of Odoribacteraceae bacterium. Taxonomy (GTDB): domain Bacteria; phylum Bacteroidota; class Bacteroidia; order Bacteroidales; family Marinifilaceae; genus JAIRKS01. The sequence goes on from JAISAV010000153.1 coordinate 1,825, forward strand.
CTGATAAAGAGGAATTGTCTCGTTTTATGCTTGAAAAGGCGGTAATCGCGCTCCAGGTGCGCGGGGGTAAAAGCGATAAAGTCGGCCACTGCGTCAAATTCCAGCGGGGCGATGACGCGGGCGACGGCTTGCTCGTCGCGCGCGTCGGCGACGAGCGAGGTGGCCCCGGCAGGCAGGATATCGTTCTTGTTCCCGCGGTTGACGAGGTATAGCCGGTGCCCGTCGGCGAGCAATTGCCGGGAGACGGCGGCGCTGATCGTGCCCGTCCCCCCGATGAGGAGTATTTTCATGATGTTTCTCGTTAAACTATCTGGCGTGAAAAAAAGACGGCCACTTGTCAAGTGGCCGTCTCCCGGAGGTCGGTAGCAGAATCGAACTGCTGTACACGGTTTTGCAGACCGTTGCCTAACCGCTCGGCCAACCGACCCTGTCGCGATTTAGTCGGGCAAAGATAGGCGGATTATTCGATATACGCAAGGGGCGCGCGAATTATTTTGAGAGGGTGACGCTGGTGGCGGCGACTTTTCCTCCCAGTGGGGGATTGAGCTTGGAGACTTTAACGGTGGCGCAGACCAGCGCCGGGAACGCGTCGTGGAGGGCGTCGAGGACGCGCCGGGCGACATGCTCGAGCAGGTGAGAAGGGATTTTCATCTCGCGGGCGACGACCTCGTAGGCGGAGAGGTAGTCGAGGGCGTCGAGGATGTTGTCGCTGGTGGCGGCCTTGCCGCAATCGGTGGTCAACGTGACGTGAACGAGGAATTTGTTTCCCACGACGCGCTCGGCCTCGTGGCAACCGTGGTAGGCGAAAAACTCCATGCCTTCAATTTCAATAGTTCCTTCCATGTGTTTGATGTTTTTTGGACGCGAAGTAAGGGATTTTTCTCAGAATCGCGGGGGCGGGTGGGATTATTTCGGTCGACGTGCCGCGAAGTCGTGACCGCTATAAAAGAAGTAAGGGGACAATTCACATCGTCCCCTTAAGATTGCATTACTAACTACTAACCTAAACCATACAAACTTATGAAAAATCTCTAATTGTCTTTTGACATCACAAAGGTAATGCCAATCTCGATATGAAATGAAATTATTTGTGTTAATAAATCCTTTTTCATGAGTTAATCATGGTTAATTGATTTGAGCAGCTATTTTATTTCATGTAGGGAGCGTCTATACTATCCTATTGATATAAAGCGTCTATCTCGTTTCTCGTGGTGTAAAATCTATGAGCAAGATGTTAATTTATAAGATGTTTGATGGGAGAAAGGAATTTATTCCTAACTTTAAACGGCAGAAATTAATGAGATCGAGTATGTCAGCAAAAGAGATAGATGTTTTTGGAATACAGAGACTTGTGGAGGAAGCAGGGGAAATCATCCGCGAATATTATCGTTCCCAAAAGTTTACAACCGACTTGAAAAAAGACCGCTCGCCCTTGACGGACGCGGATAGGGCCTCGAACGAGCTCCTCATGTCAGGCTTGGAGAGACTTTTTCCTAAAATCCCAGTGATCAGCGAGGAGTCCGATTTGCCCGACTACCGCCTGCGCGCCGGTTGGGACAAGGTGTGGATCGTGGATCCGCTGGACGGGACCGAGGAGTTTATCGAGCGGAACGGGAGGTTTTGCGTGAACGTTGCCTTGATCGAGAAGAAAAAGCCCGTCTTCGGGATGATTAGCGTCTTGAATGACGAGGAGATCTTGTGGGGAATGGTGGACAAGGGATGCTTTATTTGCAAGGGCGAGCAGGCGGAACTGGTGCGGCCGTCGACCCGGGAGGGCAAGCGATTAAGGGTGGCAGTGAGCCGATTGCACGTCACGGAGAAGGAGTTTCAATATATCGACCACCTGCAAGCGCGGGGGTACGAGGTGGAGATAGTGCCCCTGGGCGCCTCCTCCAAATATTGCATGGTGGCCAAGGGGGAGATCGACCTTGCCCCCAAGTTCGGGCGATGCTCGGAATGGGACGTGGCAGCCGGGCAGGCGCTCGTGGAGGCGGCCGGGGGCCTGGCGGTGAGCGTGGAGGCCGGCAAGACGATGACGTATAACAATCCCTCCATGTCGATGCCCGCGTTTATCATGTTCGGGAAGCGGGTGCACGAGATGATTCGCGACGGGAACACCGATTTCCAGTGGAGTATAACACGTTAATTTAGATAAATATGGCAAAAGAATTGGCAGTAGAGTTGATCGATTTTATACATCAAAGTCCTACGAATTTTCACGCGGTGGCCACCGCGAAACGGGAACTGGCGGCCCGCGGTTTCACCCTCCTCTCGTCGGGAGAGGCGTGGAGCCTCGAGCGGGGAGGCAAGTACATGGTCACGCAAAACGACTCGTCGCTGTTCGCTTTCGAGATCGGGAGCGGGAACTGCGCCGAGGAGGGCTTTAGCCTGATCTGCGCGCACAGCGACTCCCCCTCGTTCCGGGTCAAGCCCAATCCGGAATTCCCGGTGAGCGGGAAATACCTGAAGTTAAACACGGAAGTGTACGGCGGGCCGATCCTCTACACGTGGTTTGACCGCCCGCTCTCGCTGGCCGGCCGCGTGCTGCTGAAGGGGAAAGATCCCTTGCGCCCGGAGGCGCGTCTCGTGAAGTTCGACAGGCCCTTGCTGGTGATCCCGCACCTCGCGATACATTTCAACCGGGCGGTGAACGAGCAGGGTAACCCGCTGAGCAAGCAAAAAGACATGCTGCCCGTGTTGGGGATGATTAACGAGCGCTTCGAGAAGGAGGGATTCTTGGCGCGGCTGGTGGCGGAGGAGACCGGCGCCCGCCCGGGGGAAGTGCTTGATTTTGACCTGACCCTCCACGAGCACGCGCGGGGAACCCTCTGCGGCTTAAACGAGGAATTTATCTCCAGCGGGCGGCTGGACGACCTGGCGATGGTGCACGCCGGGCTAAAAGCGCTGGCGGGATCGAAAGACGGGTCGAGGCGCACGAAAGTGCTCGCGATCTTCGACAACGAGGAGGTGGGGAGCGGCACGAAGCAGGGGGCCGCATCACCGGTGTTGCGCACGATCCTCGAGCGAATCGTGTTCGGCATGGGCGGCTCGCCGGAGGATTTGTACCGGGCGATTTATCACTCGTTCATGATCTCGGCCGACATGGCGCACGCCCTTCACCCGAATTACGCGGAGAAGCACGACCCGACAAATCACCCGGTGATGAACGGCGGGCCGGTGATCAAGGTCAACGCCAACCAGAAATACGTGACGGACGGCGACTCGGCGGCAGTTTTCGAGACGATCTGTCGACTGGCCGGCGTGCCGTGCCAGCAGTTCGTGAATCACTCGGACATGGCCGGCGGATCGACGCTGGGCAGCCTCCTGCTGTCGCAGGTGGAGATGCGAGGCGTGGACGTCGGCAACCCGATGTGGGGGATGCATTCCGTCCGGGAGACCAGCGGCGTGCAAGATCACGCGTACATGATCAAGGCCTTCACCACGTTTTACGATCTTTAGGCGCTTGTAATAACATGGAGCAACGTATAATGCCGTCAGTGTAGGCCCCAGTCCAATGCCGTCCACGGTCAAGGAGATGTCCCATACCATCATGGACGTTTAACGCATCATGCTTCCGATCGACAAATTCCCCGCGGGAATCCTCCGCGCAAACCGAAAAAATCCGCTATATTTGTCCCCGCGTTGACGGGGTTTATCGCCGTTTCGCGTAACCGAAATTATTTGATCTAACGCTTTTAATGCCATTGCCATGAAAGAAGAGGTAGCCCTGCCCGACATTTCTCGATGCATCAGCAAGTTCAAGCAAACGTTCAAGCA
>JAISAV010000193.1 GCA_031266545.1 Odoribacteraceae bacterium
TTCTTGTACAGCTCGTTGGCCCGCGCGAAGTCGCCCGCCTGCAGGGCGTCGGCGGCGACGGGGGTCGAGATGGCCGTGATCGAGCGGGAGGGGATCTCGACGATGGCCGCCACGTAGAACGCGATGGAGTAGATGCCGGCCATGTTCAGCCCCTCCATGCCGCTGACCATGAAGAGGTCGAGCCGTGCGGCGATGCCCCCCCCGATGACGCCCAGCATGAGGAAGGAGGTGTAGCCGAGGTACTCGCGGCGCGTGGCGGGGGTGACGGCCGGGACGCCGGGGCGCCACGAGAGTGCGTCGAGGCGGGAGAGGTACCAGAAGTTCAGCGCCATCGCGATCCCGTAGACGAGCACGTAGGCGACGACGAAGCCCTCGAGGTCGAGCACCCGCGTGCCGTAAAGCACGTACACCGCCATCACGAGCAGGCGAATGACCACCTCCCGCACGAACCGCGGGATGACGATCCGCATCAGCAGGTTGGCGTATACCTCGAAGACCCCCAGGTACGTGACGAAGAACATGAAGGGGATGATCCAGTCGACGTACTCCACGAAGAGGGCGGAGGACTCCCCGAAGTAGGCCGCGATGGATCCCCGGAACAGCAGGTAGAGCGGGATGACGACCAGCGTGCCGGCGAGGGGGATCGTCACGAGGTAGAAGAAAAAGCCCCCGCGGCGCGGCCCCAGCGCCTTGAAACGCGGGAAGAAGCGGACGGCGGAGGTGGTGACGCCGAGTTGCGCGAGGTAAGCCAGCAGCGTCGCCGCCTCGAGCAGGACGCGCGCGAGGCCGATCTCCTCGTCCGTGAGCCAGCGCGTCGCGATGGTTAAGGTCATGATGAAACCCAGGAAGCTCCCGGCGTACGTGACGATTGTCCCCTTGATGCTTTGACGAATTATTATTCCCATATCTTTTTATCCCGGCTCAAAAGTAGAATTATTTTTTTACTTTTGCCGGGTAAATAGATGTTAACGTCAAATTATCATGAAAAACATAGAGTTCAAGAGTGCTTATCCTTACCTCGTCGCGGCGGTGCTGTTCATCGTGGCGGCCTACGCTTACTTCCCGGCGCTGCTCGAGGGGAAGGTGCTACAGCAATCGGACGTCTCCTCGTGGCGGGCCGCCGCCAACGAGATCATCCAGTACCGGGAGGAGACCGGCGAGGAGCCGCTGTGGACGAACGCCATGTTCGGCGGGATGCCCTCCACGATGATCAGCACGGAGTACAAGGGGAACCTGCTGGAGACGGTCTACCGCTTCCTGTTCGTGGGGCCGCGGCCGGCGAGTTACCTGATCCTCGCCTTCGCGGGATTTTTCCTGCTGCTGCTGGCGTTCGGCGCGGGGGTCAAGGTGGCGGCGGCGGGGGCGCTGGCGTTCGGCTTTTGCGCGTATAATTTCCAGATCATCTCGGTGGGGCATAACTCGAAGATGGTGGCCATCGCGTTCATGCCGGCGGTGATCGCGGCGATGGCCTATGCGCTGCGGCGAAACCGGTGGGCGGGGGCGGCGTTGTTTGGCGTGGCCCTCTCGTTCGAGATACTGGCCAACCACCCGCAGATCACCTACTACCTCGCCTTCGTGGCCCTCTTCTACGGGGCGGCCGAGCTGTGGCGCGCCGTTCGCGAGCGCGCGGGGGTCGCCTTCCTCAAGACGGCGGGCCTGCTGGTCGTGGCGGCGGCGCTGGCGGTGGGGACGAACGTCAACCACCTGTGGCCCACGTGGGAGTACGGCAAGCAAACGATGCGCGGCGGCTCGGAACTGGGCGGCGGCGAGGCCGGCGGCGGCGGGCTGGACAGGCAATACGCCACGGCGTGGAGCTACGGGGTGGGCGAGACGGTCAACCTGTTGATCCCTGATTTCAAGGGCGGCGCGTCGCGTCCCTTCGACCCGGATTCGCGCGCCTACAAGGCGCTGGCCGGCAGCAAAGACCCCAACGCGGAAAGCTACTACCGGCAATTGCGCGTCTACTGGGGGGGGCAAGCCTTCACGGCCGGCCCCATGTACATGGGCGCCGTGTCCGTCTTCCTCTTTTTGGTGGGGCTGGCGCTGGCGCGCGGCGCCACGCGGTGGTGGATCGCCGGGGTCTCCCTGCTGGCCGTGTTGCTGGCGTGGGGGAATCACTTCGCGTTCCTCACCGACCTGTTCCACGACCACGTGCCGCTGTACAATAAATTTCGCGTGCCGTCGATGATCCTCGTGATCCTGCAACTGACCATCCCGCTGCTCGGCTTCCTCGCGCTGGACGCCATCCTCAAGCGGTCGAGCGACCGCGCGGCGGCGACGCGGGCGCTGAAGACCGGCGGGGGGATCGCCGCGGGCGTTTGCCTGCTGTTCGCCCTGTTGCCGGGGCTGGCCGGGAATTTCCTCGCCGCCGGGGAAGAGCGCTTGCCGGCGTACCTGCGGACGGCGCTCGTCGGTGATCGGGAGGCGCTGTTGCGCGGCGACGCCTTTCGCTCGCTGGCCTTTATCCTGCTGGCGGGGGGGGCGATCTGGGCGAACGTCGCCGGGAAACTCTCCGCGACGCGGGCGATCGTCGTCGTGGCCGCGCTGGTCGTCGTGGACATGTGGGTGGTGGACAAGCGCTACCTGAAGCAAGAACATTTCGCGAGCCGGCGGGAGGTGAATACCCGGTTCCAGGCCTCCCCCGCCGACAAGATGATCTTGCAGGACAAGTCGCCGGACTACCGCGTGCTGGACCTCTCCGGCGATCCCTTCAACGACTCGCGCGCCAGCTATTTCCACAAGAACGTCGGGGGATATAGCGCCGCCAAGCTGCAACGCTACCAGGAGATGATCGAGCACTTTATCGCCCCGGAAATCCAGCGCTTCGGGCAGGACGTGAACGCGGCGCGGTCGCTGGCCGGGGCCGAGGAGAGCCTCGCGCGGCAAAAGGTGCTGAACATGCTGAACACGAAATACGTCATCCTCGACCCCAACTCCGCCCCCGTGGAAAACCGCGCGGCGATGGGCAACGCGTGGTTCGTGAAAGAGTACGAGCTGGTGCCCTCCGCGGGCGCCGAGCTGGAGGGGTTGCGGCAAGCGGATCCCGCGGAGACGGCCATCATCCACGAGCGCTTCGCCCCGGTGCTGCAAGACAGGGGATTTAACTTCGACGAGCAGGCCACCATCCGGCTGGTAAAGTACGCGCCCAACCGGCTGGAATACGCCTCTTCCGCCTCCGCCGAACAGTTGGCCCTCTTCAGCGAGGTCTACTACCCGGACGGCTGGCAGGCGACCGTGGACGGGACGCTGGTCGAGCATTTCCGCGCGAATTATATCCTGCGCGGGATGATCGTGCCCGCCGGGGAGCACGTCATCGTCTTCCATTTCAACCCAGGCTCTTACCGGGCCGGGGCGAGGATTTCCGGGGCCTGCTCCGGGGCGCTGCTCTTGCTGCTGCTGGGCTGCGCGGGGTTTTATGGTACGAGATTTGCAAGAGAGTCCCGGCGTCCGAAAAAAGAGGCGCACCTTTAAGAAAATTTTGTGTTGTGTTGTACCCCCCGCGTGAGACTGTCTCACCGGGGGGAATTTTATCACGAAAAGAAAAATGCCATGAGAAAAGATTGGATGTATTGGATTCTCGCCCTCCCGCTCGCGGGAGCGTGCGAAAAGGTCAACAACCTGAGCGACGCGGCGGCCGTGGAGCAATTCACGATCACCGCCGTGCAACCCGCCGACGCGCGAGTCGGCGAGGTAACCATCGAGGCGGGGAAAATCCGCGTGGAGTTGCTCCCGCGGGAGGGACTCTTCCCGGTGACCTTCAAGGCCACGACAAAGGTCAGCCGCGTCACCGCCGACGTGGTCAACCTCCCCGACGAGTTCCGCTTCGAGGCGGGCAATAGCGTCGAGCGCTTCTACGCGATCGCCGCGAGCGGCACCCCGCACGAGTACGAGGTGAGCCTGAAAGCCAAGGACACGGGGGCGGATATCCTCAGCTTTAGCCTGCGGGACAGGACGGGGGATATCGTCATCATCGACCCGTGGAAGGGCGCCGTGCGGATCTCCGCCCACCAGCCGCGCTTCCCGCTCGACGTCACGGCCACGCTCGTCCTCTCCAACGGGACTACCGTGAGGGATACGGTCATCACCTTCGCGAACGTCGAGGACAAGAAAACCCTCGCCGTGCGCTCCAAGGAGGGGAGCGACCGCGCGTGGGAAATCTCCGTGGAAGGCCCCGTGCAACTGGCCAATTCCGACTTTGAACGCTGGATCAACGAGGGCACCAACGACGTGAACGTCGACCCCACGCCGGGGAAGATCTGGTGCACGGCCAATAATGCCATCGTCCGGGGAACGCTTCCCGTGGGACACGCCGGGGGCAAGGCGGCGGAAATGACGACCGGTATCCAAAACGTCCCCTTGTTTAATCATCAACTCGTCGCGGCCGGTACCCTCTACACGGGCTATTT
>JAISAV010000021.1 GCA_031266545.1 Odoribacteraceae bacterium
CCTCGTTGTCCCGGCAAAATTCCGTGGGGGTCATCCCGAAGGCCTCCTTAAAGCATCTACGGAAGTGAGGGAGATCCTTGAAACCGACGGCCCAAGCGATTTCCGAGACGGTTAACTTCTCTTGCCGAAGCATCTGGGCGGCCCGCCTGAGGCGCACGTCCCGGATAAATTCCTTCACGGTCATGTTCGCGAGGGCCTCGAACTTGCGGTAGAGTTGCATCCGGCTCACGCCCATCTCCAAGGCGAATTTCTCGATGTCCAGCCCGGGGTCGTCCATGAATTTCTCCACCACGCTGACGGCCTTCCGCAGGAACTTGTCGTCGGGCGACTCCAACGTCACCTCCCCCGGCTGCATCAGCCAGTCGCGCCGGATGCGTTCCCGGAGCGTGTCCCGTACCTGTAGCAGGTTGTCGACTTTCGCGCCCAGGATGTTCACGTCAAAGGGCTTGGTGACGTAGTCGTCGATGCCGGTGAGCAGGGCGTCCAGCTCCTTCTCCTTCGAGGTGATGGCCGTCAGCATGATCAGCGGGATGTGGGAGGTGCGCTCGTCCTTTTTCAGTCGCTTGCACATCTCGTGGCCGTCCATCACGGGCATCAGCATGTCGACGATGATGATGTCCGGGACGCGCTCGAGGGCGATCTCGTGGCCTTCCTTCCCGTTGGCGGCCTCGAGCACGCGGAAGTGGGCCTTGAAGTGGTCGCGGATAAAGGCGCGGATGTCCTCGTTGTCGTCCACCACGAGGAGGTACTTGGCGCCGGGGGGCGTCGCGTCGTCGTCGCGCGCGGCCCGTTCCTCACGGAGGGGGAGGGAGAGGGTGAACGTGGTGCCCTTGCCCTCCTCGCTTTTTACCTCGACGCTGCCCTCGAGCAGCTCGACGAAGCTCTTCGTGATGGAGAGGCCGATGCCGGTGCCCGCGACCTCGCCCGCGCGAGAGGCGTGGAAGAAGCGGTTGAAGATCCGCGGGAGGTTTTCGGGGGGAATGCCCGCGCCCGTGTCCTCGACCCTCACCTCGTACGCCGCCTCGTCGATCGTCAGGGTCACCGTGACGCCGCCCCGTCGCGTGAACTTGAAGGCGTTGGAGAGCAGGTTGTTCATGATCTTTTCCATCTTGTCCGTGTCCAGCGCCGTGACGAGTTTCTCGCAGTTGCTGGTGAAGGCGAGGGTAAGGCCCTTCTCCCCGGCAAGGTGGCGGAACGACTCGGTGACGCCGGAGAGGAAGCGCACGAGGTCGCCGTTCTGGTACTCGGCGCGGTATTGCCCGGCGTCCAGCTTGCGGAAGTCGAGTAACTGGTTGACCAGCTCGAGCAACTTGCGGGCGTTGCGGTAGACGATGTCGAGCTGTAGCCGCGCCTCCTCCTGCCGCGCCTGCCGCCAGAGTTTTTCTACCGGCCCGATGATCAGCGTCAACGGCGTGCGGATCTCGTGCGAGACGTTGATGAAGAATTGGAGTTTCTCCCGGTCCAGCTCGTGTAGTTTCCGCGCCTGCGTTTTTTCCAGCAGCAGCTTGTTCTTGAGCGTCTGCCGGAAGACGTATAGCCACGCCAGCGTCCCCACGATCAGCAGGCCGGCCAGCGCGATGAGGGCGATGAACCACGCGCGCTGCCAGTAGGGGGGAACGATGACCACCCGGAGGGAGGCCCCCCGCTCGTTCCACGCCCCGTCGTTGTTCGATCCCTGCACGCGGAAGGTGTAATCGCCGGGGGCGAGATTCGCGTAAGTGGCCATCGTCGCGTGGGCGGCGTCCACCCAGCGCTCTTCCAGTCCCTCGAGGCGGTAGCGGTAGCGGTTTTTTCCCGCCATCACGTAGTTGAGCGCCACGAAGGAGAAGGAGAGCATGTTCTGGTCGTGGGCGAGGCGCACCTCTTGCGTCGCGGCGATCTCCCGCGCCAGCATCTCCCCGGGGCCGACGCCGGCGTCCTCGTTGAAGATCTTGAGGTTGGTGATTAGCACGGGGGGAATGTACTCGTTGCGCCTCACGCGTTCCGGGATGATGATGTTGAAGCCATTGATCCCGCCGAAGATCAGTTCGCCCTGTTCGTCCCTCGCCTGCGCGCCGTAGTTGAACTGGTTGTCTTGCAGGCCGTCGCGCTCGTCGAAGTTTTTGAAGGTGCCGTTTTTCAGGTCGAACAGGGAGAGTCCGTTGGTCGTCGACACCCATAGCGTCGAGTCGATGCCGGGGAGCACGCCCAGCGTGTAGTTGCTGGCGAGGCCGTCCCGCTCCGTGTAGAGGTGGTAGAAGCCGCGCTCCTTGTCGAAGTGGGCCAGCCCGTCGGTAGTCGTGACGTGGTAGGAGCGCCGCGGGTATTCCAGCATCGCGCGCGTCTTGCGGAAGTAGCGCTTGACGCGTTCGCGGGCGGGATCGTAGATGACCAGCTCGTTCTCGCAACCGATCCAGAGGTCGCCGTCGGAGTCCTGCGCGATCCAGTTTACCTGCCCGTCGTACAGGATGTCGCCGCGTTTCACGAAACTGTCGGTCGCGCGATCGTACTGCTCGACGCCCCGCGAGTTGCCCGTCCAGATATTACCTTCCCGGTCTTTGAAGAGCGCCCAGACGCGGTCGTCGGCAATCGCCCCGGGGGCGCCCGTTGCCCGGTACGCGCGGGTCACTCGCCCCGTTCGCGTGTTGAGCACGGAGATGCCGCCCAGGTAGGTGGCCAGCCATAGCTCTTCCCCCTCGCGGAGCAGCGATTTCACGCAATCGGACTGGAGGCCGGCGGAGGCGATCGTGTAGTAGGTGAAGCGGCCGGTCTCCCGGTCGAGCTTGTTGACGCCGCCCAGTTCGGTGCCGATCCAGAGGGTGTTGCCCTCGCAGAGGAAGGCATAGATCTCGCCGTTGTTGAGCGCCTCCTTGCCGGCCGTGTACAGGCGCGTGAACTGCCGCTCTTTCACGAAGTGGCTGACCCCCTGTCGACTGCCGACCCAGAGGTCGCCTTTCGCGTCGACGTGCAGGCTGAGCACGGAGTTGAGGCTACCGGCCTCCTCCTCCCCGTGGCCGGGGTCGTAATACTCGTGGCGCGTGCCGTCGAAGGAGAAGAGGCCAGCGCGCGTGCCCAGCCAGAGGCGCCCGCCCGGCTCGCGAACGATGGCGCGGATCGTGCGCGAACGGTCGACGGGGGGCGCGAAGGCGCTCTTGATCACCCGCGTCTCCCACGAGTTGACGTAGTATAGCCCCGAGTGGTACGCGCCGATCCACGTGCGCTCGTCCTCGTCGGCGTGGAGCGCCCAGATCTCGTCGTTGGCGTGCTCCGCGTCGGGCAGCTCGAGGTGAGAGAGGCGTTCGCGCGAGGGATCGTAGAGGAACAGGCCGCGGTCGCTGCCCAGCCATAGCCGCGATTGTTTGTCCACGAGGATCTTCCGGAGGTTGGGCGAGAGCAGCGATAACGGGACGCGTGCGGCAATGACCTCACCCCGCTCGTCCACCCGCGCGCGAACCAGCCCGTTGCTTGTCGCGAGCCACAGGAGGCCGGAGGCGTCTTCCGCCACGTCGTTGACCGATATGCCGGCGAGGTCGCGACCCCGCTGGCGGTGGAAGATCTCCCGGTCGCGATCGTAGCGGCACAGTCCCCCGTGTTCCAGCCCGATCCACAGGTGGCCGCGGCTGTCCTCGAAGATTTCTCGCACGAGATTGGCGCTTAACGAGGTGCTATCGAGCGGCTCGTGCTTGAACACCTTGAAGACGCGTCCGTCGAAGCGGTTGAGGCCGTGGGTCGTGCCGAACCACATCCAGCCGCGCGAGTCTTGGAAAATGCAATGAACTTGATTATTCGATAGCCCGTCGCGTTGCGTGAGGCGGTCAAAGCGCCACGTTACCGGCTCTTGGGCACGCGCGGGGGCGGCCAGCAGGAGCAGCAGGGCGAGGCGGCGGGCCACTTTTTTTATGTTATGTGTTGACATCGGGTACACGTGGTCGGGAATAAGTTGTTACGTGATTTTTATGCCACGAAGGTAGGAAAAAATACGGGCGGGTAGATGGATGATGCGCGTTTTGATCTTTCTTTATTTTAACAAGGGAGAGGAGGCTTGCTTTAGTCTATAATTCTGTATATTCGCGTGCACACAGAGTATAAATTTAAAATTATCCATTATGAAAAAAGTCCTATTGTTTTTCGGGTTGATTGGCCTGGCGTGTTTCGTGCAGGCGCAAGACATCAAGTTGAACCCGCCCACCCGCTCCGGCGGCAAGGCGTTGATGGAGACGTTGAACGAGCGGCGCTCCGAGCGCACGTTCGTGAAGAAAGAGATGCCAGTCCAGATGTTGTCCGATCTGCTGTGGGCCGCTAACGGCTTTAACCGGCCGGATAAACGGACGGCCCCCACGGCGTCGAACAAGCAGGAGTTGGAGCTTTACGTGGTGCTGGACGATGGCGCTTATTTTTACGACGCGAAGCAGAACGTCCTGAAGTTGATCGCGAAGGAGAATTTCAAGGCGGCGCTGGGGCAGCCGAATATCACCGACAAGGCGGCCGTCACGATCGTGATCGTGGCCGACACGGGGAAAACCAGCTCCAAGTTCGCGTATCTCGACACGGGCTACATCTCGCAGAACATTTACCTCTACGCCGCCTCTGCCGGGCTGGGCACGGTGGCCCGCGCCTCGTATAACGGGGCGGAGGTGTTCAAGGCGTTGCAGTTGAAGGAGAAACAGGAGGTCACGCTCGTGCATCCCGTCGGTTTCTTGCAATAGTTTCAAGGGGGGCGCCTCCCGGTCGCGCGGTCGTGGCCGGGATGCCCCCTTGTTTTTACCCCGGTACATGAAAGCGAAAATCGAGAAGACGAACGCGGCGCGCCTGCTGGAACGGGCGGGCGTCCCTCACGAGCTTGTCCCTTACGAGGTGGACGAGGCGGATTTGTCGGCCTCTCGCGTGGCGGGGCAGTTGCGCGCAGACGTCCGGCAGGTCTTCAAGACGCTGGTGCTCCGCGGGGACAAGGGCGGGCTTTTCGTCTGCGTGATCCCGGGCGACGAGGAGGTTGATCTGAAGCTGGCCGCCCGGGCGTCTGGGAATAAAAAGGCGGAAATGCTCCCGGTGAAGGAGCTTCTGCCCGCCACCGGTTACGTCCGCGGCGGCTGCTCGCCCGTCGGGATGAAGAAGGCCCTCCCGACGTGGATTCATCACTCCTGCGGGCAATTCGAGGCGATTTTCGTCAGCGCCGGCGTCCGGGGGCTGCAACTGCGCGTGGCGCCGGGCGATTTGATCCGTTTCACCCGCGCGACGGTCGCCGATCTAACCAACACGTAATAAATTATAGAGATCATGAAACAGTTATTTGTCATCAGCTTACTTTTTATCATGTCCACTTTAACCGCTCAAGAGCGCGAGAACGTGTTCACGTGCACCGTCGGGAAGTGGGAGGTGACGCTGCTCTCGGACGGGCAGCAGGTGGGACGCGCCGGGATCCTCGTCGGGGCCACCCCGGAGATGTCGCGGGTGATCCCCGACGGGACTTTTCCCAACGCGATTAACGCTTTTCTCGTGAAGGCGGAAGGGCGCCTCATCCTGATCGATACCGGGCTGGGCAAGCAATTGTTCGCTCACCTGCAAGCGCTCGGCGTCTCTCCCGAACAGGTCGACGTCGTGCTGCTCACGCACATGCACGGGGATCACATCGGCGGCATGTTCCGCGACGGGGCGAAGGCTTTCTCCAACGCAGAGGTTTATCTCGCGCGACCGGAACGCGATTACTGGGCGCGGCAGGGCGGGAACGCCGCCAGGGTGATCGAGGCCTACGAGGAACAACTGCACCTCTTCCAGCCGGGGGAGCTGGGGGGGACGATCGCGCCGCTCTTCCCCGGCGTCAAGGGGATCGCCGCCTTCGGGCACACGCCGGGGCATTGCGCGTACTTGCTGGAATCCGGCGGGGAGCGACTGCTGGTGTGGGGCGACCTCACCCACGCGATGGCTATCCAGATGCCGTACCCGCGGGTGTCCGTCACGTATGACGTGGATCCCGACCGGGCCGTCCTCAGCCGCGAGGCCATCCTCGCGTTCGTCGTCCGCGAGAGGATCCCCGTCGCGGGGATGCACATCGCCTTTCCCGCGATCGGCCGCGTCGAGGTCGCGTCGCCGGGTTATCGCTTTATCCCCGCCGGGGAAGTTGCGGGAGAGGAATGACCTCGTCGCAACGATACCTTTTATAATAATGCGGGGTCACGCATTGCGACGGGGGCTTGCCTTTTATTTTTTTTCGATTTGATCAGCTTGACGAGTTTTACTGATGAGGGGTGGTTGCGGAAGAATTCCTCGTGCTCCAGCATGGTCTGGATGCGTCGCTTGATGCCTTTAGCGGAAAATTCCTCCCCGTGCTCCCGGTAGAGCCGGAAGGCCTTGCCGATCTTGCCTCTCGTGAAGGCCAGCATGAACCGGGCCTCAGCGAGGATGTTCTCCCGTTGCTCGAATTCCATGCCGCGGAGCGTCTCAATATACCCGGGGAGGCGGGCGATGACGAGCCGATCATCCTTCTCTATCTTGGCGAGGAGGTTGGTGGTGATCTCGTGAAAGAGGCTGTCCACGGTGGCTTTGCCTTGCTGCCGATCGAACGTTCGCTTGTGGAGGCGCAGGAACTCGAAGCGGGACGATCCCCACGGAGAGAGCGCAACATTGGCGTAGAGCGGCCACAGGACGGGATTCGTCTTCTCCTCGTCTGCAAGGGAGGCGAAGAGGTCGTCCGCCACCCGTGCGGCCTTCTCGTTCTCCAGCACGTCGAGTAGTGTCAGCACGTAACGGGTGATCGTGCCGGCCTCCCGGTTGCCGCTGTTGTGAGCCGCCTCAAGGCTGGCCAGTGAGCGTTCCGCATCGCATCCTTCCTGCGCACGCTCGATCAGTGCGGCGGCATCCCGGAAGCCGATGATCCGGTGTTGCTCCTTCCCGTCCGGGCGAATGACGAGCAGGGTGGGGTAGAGGTGCACGGCGTATCGCCGGGCCAGCGTTGGACCCTCGTCTTTTTCCATGTCGACCCGCAGGTTGATGAAGTGTTCGTTGAAAAATGCCCCGACGTCCTCCTGCGTGAAGACTTGCCCGGCAAGCCGCTTGCAGGGGCCGCACCATTCGGTGTAACAATCAACGAACAGCAGCTTGCCGCTCGCCGCCGCCTTGTCCAGCGCCTCTTGAAAGGTCAGCTCCTCGAAGACGATTCCCTGAGAGGAGGCGGGGAAGATCGTTGCGAGGACGGCCACCAGGATCAATAATCTTTTCTTCACGTGATATTTTTTTGGCTTTGCTCTTAGTACATGACAAAAATTTGCTATATGCTTAGAATTATTTGAATATCAACAAAATATACTTGTTTTTTATTTGGAAATGACCTTGAAAATTCGTATCTTTATATCTGAAAACCAA
>JAISAV010000030.1 GCA_031266545.1 Odoribacteraceae bacterium
CGCCACACCACGCCTCCATTGCGAACCCCCCCCCAGGGCCTGGTGCCAGGACCGCCCCGGCACGTGGGCCGGCGCCCCACGCTATTGCTTGGCGGGCTTTCAGCCCTTAACCTGACGGCTATGCCCGTAGTGGGTTGAATATTTCACGTGCCAACCCGTTGATAAACTTGTTCAACCCGCTACGGGGTTGAGGCGAGAGAGATGTGCCTTACCCCGAGCCGCGCTACGCTTGCACGGGGTTATCGACATCTGACACCTTCCGGGGTCAGACCTTAATTTCGCTATCATTCCCTTAAGTTGACGGCATTGGGCGTTGCCCCACGCTATTGCTTGGCGGGCTTTCAGCCCTTAGCCTGACGGCTATGCCACTACGGGGTTGAGAGGAGAGGATACCCCTTACCCCGAGCCGCGCCTTCGGCTTGCACGGGGTTATCGACATCTGACGCCGTACGGTGTCATTCCTTAACTTGACGGCTATGCACGGCTGGGGTTAAGCCGTCTTTGCCAGTCTTCCTATCCTTATAGTAAAAAGCAGTACCACCAGAAAGAGGCCGCCCAGCAGCACGATCATCACGACCCCGTTTAACCTGTCCCTTTCTCCAATCGCGATGAGGTAGGAAATATTATTGAGGTAGGCAAAGATCAGCAGGACGAGCAACTTCATGTAGCGCAACATCGCGGTCACGAGTCTAAGCGCGGAACTTTCATCGCGGGTCGCTACACCCTCGCGCGGGTAGTTCAATATTCGGGGATATCGTCCCAAAAGCGACAACCCGGCATAGAAAACCGTTGCAATCAGGGGCAAAAGCCACAAAAACCACTTGCCTCCCCAACCGTCGACCTGCCCCGAGGTATTGTAATGAACAGGGAGCAACACGCCCTCGCCCAGCTTGTTCAAAAAAAGCAGCGGGTAGAACGCCCCAAGCAAGGCCAGAAGCGCGAGAATCTCGACCACCCGGTCGCTCCCCGGTATCTTATAGCGCGCGTTCATCGCTTACCTGGACAAGTTCAGGGCTATCGTCTGCCCGGGGTTATTGATATCGACATTTTCCATTGTAATTCGTAATTCGAGCAGGGCAAAGCCCTGCCCCCCGTAATTCGTAATTCGTAATTCGTAATTTGGGCAATGAAGGGCAAGGCCCTTCCTTACCATGCAAACATCGGCCTGTCGCCCATCAGCGCGTTGACCTCGCGCTTGACGCGGGCGATGGCGGCGGCGTCCTCCGCGTTGGAGAGCACGCGGTCGATCATCTCGACGACGACGCGCGTGTCCGCCTCCACGAGGCCGCGGGTGGTGATCGCGGGCGTGCCCACGCGGATGCCGGAGGTGGTGAAGGGGGTGCGGCTGTCGAAGGGCACCATGTTCTTGTTGATCGTGATGTCGGCGGCGACCAGCGTGTTCTCGGCCTTCTTGCCCGTGAGGTCGGGGAACTTGGTGCGCAGGTCGATCAGCATCGAGTGGTTGTCGGTGCCGCCGGAGATCACCTTGTAGCCCTTGTCGATAAAGGCGGTGGCCATCGCCCGGGCGTTGTCCAGCATTTGCCGGGCGTACCTGCCGTAGTCCTCGGAGAGGGCCTCGTGGAAGGCGACGGCCTTGGCGGCGATCACGTGCTCGAGCGGCCCCCCTTGTTGCCCGGGGAAGACGGCGAAGTTGATGACTTGCGACATCATCTTGACCTCGCCCTTCGGGGTGGTCAGGCCCCAGGGGTTGGGGAAATCTTTCGGCAGGAGGATCATGCCGCCGCGCGGGCCGCGGAGGGTCTTGTGGGTGGTGGTGGTGACGACGTGGCAGTAGTCCGCCGGGTTATCCAGCAGTCCCTTGGCGATCAGCCCGGCGGGGTGCGCCATGTCGCACATGAGGAGGGCGCCCACCGCGTCGGCGATCCGTCGCGCCCGCTTGTAGTCCCAGTCGCGGGAGTAGGCGGAGGCGCCGACGACGATCATCTTGGGCCGGTGCTCGAGGGCGAGGCGCTCCATCTCGTCGTAGTCGACGAGGCCGGTCTCTTCCTTGACGTGGTAGTGGAGGGGGCGGTAGTTGATGCCGGAGAGGTTGACGGGCGAGCCGTGGGAGAGGTGGCCGCCGTGGGAGAGGTCGAGGCCGAGGAAGGCGTCGCCCGGCTTCATGCAGGCGAAGAAGACGGCGGCGTTGGCCTGCGCCCCGGAGTGGGGCTGGACGTTCGCGTACTCGACGCCGAAGAGCTCGCGGGCGCGGTCGATGGCCAGTTGCTCGCTCTGGTCGACGACCTGGCAGCCGCCGTAGTAGCGGGCGCCGGGGTATCCCTCGGCGTACTTGTTGGTCAGGCACGACCCGGCGGCCTGCATCACTTGCTCGCTCACGAAGTTCTCGGAGGCGATTAGCTCGATACCTTCCTTCTGGCGGCGGTATTCCTGCTCGATGAGACTGAAAATTCGCGTATCTTTTTCCATGATATGATGAGTTTTAAAAATGGCACGCCAAAAGTAGGGTATTTACGCGGGGGAACAAAGCGTTTCGGCCTTTTAATTGCTACATTCGCGGGGTAAACCTCATGACATGGATAGAATATACTTGATTTTCGCCCGGTTCGCCTTCCTGCTGTTGCTGCCGGGGGGCGTCGCGGCGCAGGAGGGGAGATTCACCGTGAGCGGGAAGATCACCGACGCGGCGACGGGGCTGGCGCTGGCCGGCGCTAACGTCTCCCTCCCCGGGGGCACGCGGGGGAGGGTGGCCGACGCCCGCGGGTTCTACTCGATCGACCTGCCGCGGGGGCGGCACGCGCTCCTCTTCTCGCACGTCGGGTACGCCGGGGAGCGGCTGGAAGTGGACGTGACCGGCGCGAGGCGGCTGGACGTGGCCCTCGTCCCGCGGGCCGGGGAGCTGGAAGGGGTGACCGTCTCGGCCGGGGGACGGCTCGTGGAGCGGCCCGGGATGAGCGTGGAACGGCTCTCCGCGACGGCCATCAAGCGCGTGCCCGCGCTGATGGGGGAGGTGGACGTGATCAAGGCCATCCAGTTGCTCCCCGGCGTGCAGTCCACGGCCGAGGGGACGTCCGGGTTTAGCGTGCGCGGGGGTAGCCATGACCAGAACCTGATCCTGCTGGACGACGCCACCGTGTACAGCGCCTCCCACCTGATGGGCTTTTTCTCGGTATTTAACAACGACGCCGTCAAGGATATCATCCTCTACAAGGGGGACATGCCCGCCACGTTCGGCGGGCGCCTCTCCTCGCTGCTGGAGATACGGACGAGGGAGGGGAACGACCGGCGCCTCTCCGCCACGGGGGGGATCGGGCTGATCTCGAGCCGCCTCGCGGTGGAGGGGCCGCTGGCGGGGGAGAGGGCCTCTTTTCTCGTGGCGGGGCGGCGCACGTACGCCGATCTCTTCCTCGCCCTCTCCGGCGACAAGGATTTGCGGGGCACCGCGCTCCACTTTTACGACCTGAACGCGCGGGTCGACTACCGGGCGGGCGAGCGCGACCGCCTGTTCGTGGCCGGTTACGTCGGGCGGGACAAGTTCGCCAATAAAAACGCGGGGATGGCGTTCGGTAACCGCGCGATTTCCCTGCGGTGGAATCACGTCTTCCCGCGCGGGGTGCTGGCCAGCGTCGCGCTGTTCGGGAGCGCGTACGATTATTATATCGGCAGCGAGATCAGCAAGCAGCTCACGCAGGACTGGAAGTCGGGCATGAGCGACGCGGGCGTGAAGGCGGACGTCACGTGGGCCGCGCGGCCGGGCGTCAGCCTCAAGTTCGGGTACGCCGGGGTTCACCACCGCTTCTCCCCGGGCGAGGGCGGGGGGATAGGGGAGGAGGCGCTGCTGGAGCGAGTCAAGTACCCGGCGGAGCGCGCCTTCGAGCAGGCGGCGTACGCGGCCGGGGAGATCAACGCCGGGAACCTCGCCTTGAAGATCGGGATCCGCTACTCCCTTTTCCATAATATCGCCAACGGGGAGGAGGTCAAGTACCTGCAGGATCACGCCTACCACCACTCGACGCGGCCCGCGCGGGGCACGTGGTACCACGCGTACGGCCACCTCGAGCCGCGGCTGGGCCTCGCGTATCTCTTTAACGAGGTGAACTCCGTGAAGGCGAGCTACACGCGCGCGGTGCAGCACGTGCAGGTGGCCTCGAACTCGGCGGCCGGGTCGCCGCTGGACGTCTGGTTTCACTCCTCGCCCAACGTGAAGCCCCAGCGCGGCGACCAGTTGGCCGCCGGGTATTTCAGGAGCCTCGCGGGCGACGCCTACGAGCTGTCGGTGGAGGTCTACTACCGGGCGGCCCGCGACGTGATCGACTTCAAGGATCACGCCTCCCTGCTGGGCAACGAGAATCTCGAGGAGGAGGTGCGCGCCGGCAAGGGCCGCGCCGCCGGCATGGAGTGGATGATCCGCAAGAACAACGGCCTCCTGACCGGCTGGGCGAGCTATACCTACTCGAGGAGCCGGAGGAAGGCGGCGGGGATCAACGACGGCGCGTGGTACCGCTCGCCGCACGACAAGCCGCACGTCATCACGCTGGTGGCCAATCACGATTTCTCGACCGCGTGGAAGTTTTCCGCCAACTGGATCTACGCTACCGGCCAGCCGGTGACGTATCCCACCGGGCGCTTCCTCGTGGAGGGGAGGTACGTGCCCACTTACTCGGGGCGCAACGAGTTTCGCTTCCCGGACTATCACCGCCTCGACCTCTCCGCCACCCGCGTCCTCTCCCGGCCGGGCGCGCGCGTCACGAGCGAGCTGAATTTCTCCCTCTATAACGCCTACGGCAGGAAGAACCCGTGGAGCATCTATTTCCGGCAGGAAAAGGAGCAACCGGATCTCTCCTACGCCGAGCAGGTGTATCTTTTCGGCATCGTGCCGTCGATCTCGTGGAATTTTACCTTTTGACCTGATGAAACAACTCCTGAAACAAACGTTACCGCTCTTGTGCTTGCTGGCCGCCTGCACGGAACGCGTGAATATCCGCACGGGCGAGGGGACGCGGCAACTCGCCGTGTACGGTTACCTCACCTCCGACACGACGCGGCACGCCGTCACCATCTCCCGCTCCGCCGGTTACTTCGCCACCACCCCGCCGGAAGGTATCCCCGGCGCCACCGTCACCCTCTCCACGGACGACGCCACGTTCCGCCTGGCGGAGGACGACAGGCAACCGGGCACGTACCTCACCGCCCCCGGCGTCTTCGGCGTCAGCGGCAAGAGTTACACGCTGGATATCTCCCTCGATTTCGACGGGGACGGAGAGCCGGAGGAGTACCGGGCCACCTCTTACATGCCGCTGACGAGCGCCATCGACTCGATCGCGCTCCGCCTCTCGCCCGTGTTCAAGAATCAGGTGGAGGTGCTCGGCTACGGCACGCTGCCGGATAACGAGAAAAATTTCCTGAGCTTCCACCTCTACCGCAACGGTACCCTGCTGACCGGCTCGCTGGAGGATTTCCTCGTTGTCGACGACAGCCATTTCAGGCAAAAGGAGATGACCGGCGTCCTCTGCCAGCTCCTGAACCAGGAGGAGGAGGAGACCACGCTGGCGGACGGCGATACCGTCACGTTGCGCGTCGATATCCTGACCGAGGAGTACGCCCGCTTTATCCAGCAGGCACAGCAGGAACTGCGCGCCGCCAATCCCATCTTCGGCGGGCCTCCCGCTAACGTCGTCACGAATGTTCAATGCATTTCTCACCCCGGGCTTACCCGGATCAACGGTTTTTTTACCGCTTTCCCTACTCACCAAAAGTCCGCTATCTGGCGGGCGGGTGAGGGTGCGAATTAGGGGGGGGGCATGCGGATGATTTTCTCGTAAGCGCATAGCGCTTACGCGTTTATAGCCGTGAGTGACAGCCCAGTCGTGGTCGGAAGATGCAAAAAAGCCCCGAAGGGGTGTTCAGCAATAGCGTGGGGCAACGCCCCACGAACCGGATCGTACTATTTACCAAGCCCTGAAGGGGCGTAAGCAATAGCATCGTATTATATTGGCTCGCAGGCTTTCAGTCTGCTTGTTATTCATCGGGTGGCCATTCGTGGGGCGTTGCCCCACGCTATTGCTGAACACCCCTTCGGGGTTTTTTATGGTCATCCCCGTAATCTTCTGACCACGACTGGGTGACAGCCCACGGTCAACGAGACATTCCACACCCGTGCGCTGCATGGCGGTGCCGTTGATCACA